>JAFZFW010000101.1 GCA_017555685.1 Methanocorpusculum sp. | reverse complement strand
TTCCGGGCAATCGTCAGATAGCCCGTGTGACCAACTCTGGTCGAAGGACGCGTACCGCGTTTTCCGCGGGTCAGCTCACGTTCCATACACTCAACCGTCTGCACTGCCTCCTCACCGAACAGACGCTTTGCTGTATCCATCACAATAAAGGTCTGCTCAAGGAACGGAGTGTAGGTCGCAAAGTACCCCCCGGTCTTTAACAGATTGTACGCGTGCTCAACATGGCGCTCGTCAATCTGCATATCCAGATGCACAATGTCAAACGGACCGTCAGAAACCTCTAAGACATCGCATGCCCTGGCTTCCACATTTTCCAGACCGGCATCCATGATATTTCCTGCAGCAACCTTTGAGAAATCCTCACGAGCCTCACAGGTCACCACCTCGCGGGCACAGCCGCCGAAGAAGATTGAAGCAATCCCGGAACCGGTTCCGGCATCAAGCACACGGTCGCGGTTGCACATTCCCGTGTATGCCATAACCATGCCGATGTCTTTTGGCATCATTGGTGCGCCGGTTCTCTTCCCGTGAGAGAAGAAATCCGTTGCCTTCGGCAGAAGAACGGTAAACGGCTTGCCTAAGTGTGTTAAGACAGTGTCTCCATCCTCGAGATTTGCCGCCTCGGCAAGATCCACCATCCCTAAGTCTGTTGAAAGCTTGCCTTCGCCTAAGCGCACATAGTACTCGCGGTTGTTGCCGCGAAGAATTACCCTGCGGTTTCCAATCATACGGCAGTCAGCTTCAGGATTGCTTCTGCGATATCGCCTTTGCACTCCTTTAATGCAGCAAGTGCTGCCTCAGGAGAGACGGAAGTCTGGGATGCAACAAGCTCAACATCAGAGGCCGGAATCTCGACTTCAGCTTCCTCGAAGTGCATATTTCCTGTTAACTGATAGGAGGTCTGACCCTGCATTGTGATGCCGACAACCTGTGCGTCCTCGAAAACATAGTTTCCGGACGGAGTGTACACAACAACCTTGGTGACATCCTCAATCTCGTTCATCTGCATTCCCATCTTCCGCATTGCGGCTTTCATCTGTTTTGGGTTAATTCCCGGCATCATTTTTTATTTACTCCTTGTCTGACTTTTACTGCTGTTCCAAAATTAAATCCAAGCATCTCGCATCCGGCAAGAACAGCCATGCCGGTCGCGATAAGATTATCCGACTCATCAACAACGAACACCTCATCCTCAGCTAAGATCTTCTCGTCTGCGGAGATGACGTGTTTTGCCATAGCATTTTTCCCGTCTGCAATAAACGGCACTGCCTCTTCCATCACCACAACACGGTTCTCCGGTTTTGGCAGGAACTCATGCAGACGCTTTGCTCCCGGATATCCAAGCGTAAAGCGTCCATCATTTGCACGGACAGTAACCAGTCTTTCCTTTCCGAGATTGACGTAGCGGACGCGCTTCGTATTCGAGTACGAAAAGGTCACCTCGTCAGGAAACAGTGCCTCGCCGGCTCCGCGTCCAAACTGGAAATCAGCTATGCGTCTGACCCGCGTTAAGCTGGGTTTGGATAAGTTCGCTAACTCTTCTGATGAAATCATCTTCGCATCCTTTAGGTATATATGCGCCTGCAGCAATATTATGCCCTCCGCCTGAACCTCCGAATTCCGCGGCTGCCGTACACAATGCATCCTGCAAATCCACTCCGCGGCGCAGAACTTTTTCATACGTGCGCATGGAAGCTTTCAGGAAATCCGGTTCGTCTGAGACTTCGCAGAGGACTAAGATAGGCTTGTTCGTATTCAGCTTCGAAAGAGCCATGCCGGCACCGATTCCGACAATGGTATCCGGATACCGGTCACCGATGTTAATCGTCTGAATCGGACCGACACGGGATACGCCGGTCTCTAAAATGTACTCGCACAGCTCCCGAATCATACTCCGGTGATGTCGGAGCATATGTTCTGCTTCGCGGTAATGCACTCCGCGATCTCCGGCACAGACGGCAGCCCCGATTGCCGGCTTTGCCCATCTGCCGCAGGCATTCAGCATCGTTGCATACTCTGACGCATTGCGAAGCGGAGTCTTTTCTGCTTCGTCTAAGAAGAAGTACTGCTCGGCAAAGAGCCGCTCAACAGACTCGCCGTTTGCAATCATCTGTTCAGCAACAACGCTTGCAAGCTTTCGTGCCTCGTCTGCAGTCAGTTCCTCAAACGTCCGCGCAGAAGACGACGTCTCATAAAGCCCGATTCTGCAGAGGAGCTCAATTGCTTTCGCAGGCTTGCCGGAGATTCCGGGAATTGTCGGGTCATCACAGTTCGAAAGCGACAGATGCAGAGCACGCGTCGAAAGCCCGTACACATTTAATCCCTGCACCATCTTCAGATGACCGTGTGCCTCAGCATCCTCGGCAATCCAGTGGGCGATGCCGGTAAGTCTTCCGGTCTCCCGCGCCATCATATCACCGACATTTCCGACAACGGCGAGTTTTGATAAATCAGTGTTGTCCGGATTCATCCGGCGGGCAACAAGATACGTAATACCTGCCGCACTGCATTTGTGGTAATCATCCCCGTACATCTGGGCGTTTACTTCAAAGTACTCAGTGCCGTTTGGGGCCGGCTGGCTTATGTGATGGTCAAGGATAACCACCTGTTCGGCATCAATGCCTGCTTCCTCAAGCAGTCCCTGCTGTCCGGAACCTAAGTCAGTGAAAACTTTGAGGCTGTCGTCTTTTGGGATGTGCGGAACAGTCATCGGTTCTAACTGGCGGACAAAAATCGGTTTTACCGATACTCCTTCGCGGGCAAGCGCCTGGCTGATAATCGAGAAACTGGTAATGCCGTCAGCATCGATATGGGAGATTAAAGAGACAGCATCCGCTTCGCTCAGTCGGTCTGCGGCACGGCTTACATCTTCAACAACTCCCATAAGCGTAAGTATGTATGCTGTCTGAGAAGATAAGTGTCAGGATTAGATATTCCAAAGGCAGAGGGGCAAAGTCTGCCCACACACAATTAGATAAGGGATAAACGCGAATATTTTTCCTCATCTATGACTCCTGAATACTTTACCAGAGAATTTATGGCAAAAATTGCCCCCTATCTTTCTCCGCTTTCCAAAAAGGAACTGCATGACTATGTAAAGGAAGGAGAAGAAGCAATTAAAATCCGTACGCCGCAGGGGGTTTCCGGCGAACAGTATCTTGCACTGGTAAAAGGAATCGGTGACTACCTGGGAGCAAATACCGGCAAAAACTTCACTTCCGACTACCAGAAGTTCCAGCTCACCAATAACATCACCTTCTACTCATTCCAGCTTCCCGGGGGAGGAAATCTCAATCTCTTTGATGCTGGAGAGGATGGAAAACTTGTCCTGGATACCGGATACGGCTGTTTCTATAAAGACTGCGAAACCATGCTCGAGAAGATTGGTGCAGATGGATTCTTCGACACCCGTGTTGTAATCTGTACACACGCAGATGCCGACCACTGCGGAGCATCCGGCTACTTCCCGATGATGCCGCTGATGCACCCGACCTGTAAGGCAATCCTTGATGCAGGCACTAGAAACTATGGCTCGGTCAACAACCTCGATCTTTTAGAGAAGTTCTATACCACCTCAATCAATACTATGTCGCGTATGAACGTCCCGGAGAAGGTTCTCGAATGCGGTACAGAACCAATTGGCATGCGCGGACTGTTCCCGATTATTGAAAGAATCCACTTTGCCGGAATGATGTTTGAGGTCTGGGAGAGTCTGGGAGGACACATTGCTGGTCAGCTTCTGCTTTTCGAACCGAACCTTGGCCTGCTGTTTACCAGTGATGCCTTCATCAACTTTGCAACCTTATCCAAAGAACGTGCAGACTACTGTTCCATTGCAGATTCAATGATTGGCTCTGTTAACGTTGACAGCGACATTGCCCGCACGGAAAGAAAGGAGTTAACCCGTCTTGCCGTTGAGCTTGACGCCGAGCTCAAAAAGGAAGGAAAGAAGCTTCTTATCTGCTGCGGTCACGGAGCAGTTTCGGAAATTAATGAAGAAGGAAAACTTGTCCCGGCATCCGAGCTGATTCACTACTCGGCACAATAACTTTTTTTTCAAAAACAGATTAGCGGAGGATATTTCCTTCCGCGTCTACAAAATTGTACTCCCCTGAGAAGATACGGGTGGAGTAAACAAACGGAATCTCCTCTACAGGAATTACTTCCTCAAAGCCGTCTGCAGAGATTATCTGAATTGCAGTACAATCCGGATTGTCTACGAGAACAACAAAGTTGTCGTGCCAGTAGACAACAGAAATCCTATCGCCTCTGTCTATCGGATTATAGGTTTTGCCGAAGCGGTATTTGTCGTCTCCTAAGATAGCAAACTCCATTGGGGTGTAGCGGTTGTACTGATACTCGTTTCCTGATTTGAACCAGACAAGCTCTTCATCCCCATCAGTGACTTTTCCGACAATCACCAGTTCAATGGTATCCGCATCAGCAATCGGAATTTCCTGTCTGGCTTTTTCAATCAGCCCGTCATCCCCTTCAATAACTGTACTGAGCATGACTGCCGCCGGAACAGCAATGCAGAGACAAACCAGGCAGAGAATCAGAATGACCGCGCCTTTCTTCATACATAGTACTTAGCGGCAATCAGAAAAATAGTTTATGGGAGAATGACTTCGCCTTCTCTCCAGACAAGCCGCCACTCATCTCCATTCCGGAGAAGAACACAGCCGTCCATGAAATCCACCCAGTCAGCCGCGAAGTCATATCCGGTAACTGCCCCGATAAAGGATGCAGAAAAGAGATCATGGGTAACACAGAGAGTCAACCCGGAAGTTCCCGCAGATTTCAGGTGAGACAACAGACGCGCTGCTCCTTCTGCAATCGGATAATGTCCCGGAAGCTCAGCTCCTTTGATATAGGAACGGACAGCAGTCGCCGTTGAGGTGGTCAGGTAGAACGCACTGCTCTTTGCATTGTCAAAGATAAAGGCGCTTGGCTCGCCAAGCATACTGTCCTCCTGCGGGGAAAATCCGGCAATCAGCTCTGCGGTACGCATACAGCGCGGCATAGGACTTGCATACGCGGCATCGATTCCGGGAAGCTGAGCGCCAAACGCTGCCGCAGTCTTTTCCCCGCGGACAGTAACCAGCTTTCCGACCCCCGGTTCTCCGCGGTAAAACGGCTCGCGTTCAGCATGGCGGATGAGAATAACCGCTGAATCATAGGTTCTGCCGGCAAGCAGTTCTGCAATCCGGTTCTGCCGCGGAGGAATACGGATTGAACCTTTCGGCAGGTCATCTTCCGGCGCTTCTGCCGCCGAGAGAATCTCTCCCCCTTTGTTTATGCGGTGCCAGCCTTCATCATCACGGACGAGAGCAGTGCCGTCTTCAAAGGAACGCACATCATAGTACCAGTCATTATAGAGCATTTCTCCTGCGGTTGTGATATGCGTTGCTCCGCAGAATGCATGATAGACGGCGGCTGTACGGTCGCAGAAGTCTGCGGCATAGGTGTAGGTCTCTGAATTGATGCGGGAACCGTTCTCATCGATATAGAAGTAGCCTCCGGCATCTTTTACCCAGGCAGTACTGTCCGAAAAATCCCCGACAGCCTCATATCGCTCGGTGTAGAGAGGTTTTCCAAAGAAATCAATATGGTATGCCCCGCTTTCATCGCAGACTGCGGCAATACCCGGCAGACAATACTCGCGAACCTCGGAAAAACGAGCATCGTAAATCGGCATACCCTCGAATACATGGTGCGTCTTATCCGCACTCACACACGGAAAATCCATAAAAAAAGTTAGCGGATGGCTGTTAAGCCGACTGCTTTGTTGGTGATTGCAATAGATTCTGCTGCGGTCTTGACTTCACCGATCATTGCTCTGATACAGTCAACGGTCTCAACAACAACATCTGCTTCCTGGTGAATTGCCTGGAAGAGGTAGAGGTCGGTTCCATCCTGAACAGAGACAGAGTCCTGGAAGATACCGTTCTCCCAGAGGTCTCCTCTCGGGCGGAGCATGTCAGTGGTAAGCTCTTTGAGCTGGGCAGTACTGGTGATGCCGGTTGCTTTGGTGATAAGACCTAAGCGGGAGTGGGATTTGATAAGCTCGATGACTTCTTCCTTGGTTGCTTCCTTTTCCAGCTCCATGTTTAAGAAGTGCATGTGCATTAAGGTGGTCGGCACAATCATTGCGGAGGTGACAATCTTGATGTGCGGTAAAATGCTCTGTACATCAGGGCCGTGGTGGGATGGAATGGTTACCGGGTTTAAGGCGATTGCATCGATTGGTCCGCGTTTGATATCTCCCGGATCTCCTCCGCGGCGAACCATGGTTGCACGGACTTTCTTGACACCGAATGCGGTATCGATTAAGTTGATGATACGGCAAAGACCGGTAGTGTTGCAGGAAACAACACGGGCAGTGTCGCGTCCGAGTGCTTCTGCATAGTTGCAGGAGGAGTTAAAGGAGAAGCCAGCGACTTCGTGATCCTCTCCGCCCTGCCAGATTGCTTTCTTCTGGTACTTTGCGTAGAGCTCTTTGTTGGAGACACCAACGCCTCCCGGAGTTGCGTCAACGACGATGTCAGCCTTCTGGATCATCTCTTCAACGCTTCCGGCAACCGGAATACCGGCCTTTTCAAAGGCTTCCTTCTTCGAGATGTCTGCAATGTAGAGCGGGTATCCGCGTTCTAATGCGACGAATGCTTCTGCTCCCGGCTTTGTTTTGGAGACGCCGATAATCTCCATATCAGGCTGTGCTGCAACTGCATCTGCGACACGTTTACCAATGGTACCGTATCCGTTGACTGCGACCTTAATCATACAGTATGCTATGTGCTTTAGGTAAAAAAAGGTATGGTATTGAATGAGGATAATGATGGTTAATGAATAACAACACAGACACGCAGTATGTATACAGGTGTTTAAAAGAGCACAAATTCGCAGTACCGCTTCCCCCCAGAACAGGATAACCAAACAACCTGGCTCATAACGAGCAGGGGAAGCAGATTCTGCAATATATATCCATGAAACCTACTGGATTATTCAATGCATGCTTTGCCCCATGCGGGCACA
>JAFZFW010000100.1 GCA_017555685.1 Methanocorpusculum sp. | reverse complement strand
TTCTGGACCTTGTGAAGGAAGTTCCGCTCAACAACAACGGTTCCCTGCATACGTTCGCTCACGACCTTACCGGTAATCACCTGGCCGCGCACCGATAAGCTGCCGTGGAACGGACAATTTACATCGTCACAGTCTTTCTCTGGGACTGCAACATTTAAGCCGATATTTTTTGCCATAATAACCCTCATCTTACGCGCATACTAACGCGCCGCGTTGGAGAAACAGACAAAGCATTGCCGTCTATTTTGACTCGAACACTATCCGGGAGGGTCACCCGGAGTAACTTATATTGTTTCTCCAAGGTCTTAATACCTCGCCCGGTTTGAATACGAAGGGTATGTTTGGTCTCATCGATGATGAGTCCGGACATGCCAACCTCGCATGCGTTCGGTGATTCCTCCACAGTCACCTCAAGACCAATTAACTCGTGCCGGAGGATATTCTGTGGAGTTATCATAGACAGATTTATGCCTGACGTTTGGTCTGTTCAGTCTTAATACGTGCGATAGTTCTGCGAACTTCCTGGATCTTTCCAGGGTTTTCCGGTGCACCACCGGCGCTGACTTTTCCGTAGTGCTGAATTAACTCAAGCTGGAGTTTTTCCTCGTTCTCGACGAGTTCAGCATCGGAAAACTGGGCGATTTCTTTTGCTCTGAAGATTGCCATTACTGGACCTCCTGCTCTGGGACATCCGGTTCTGCTGCAAGTTCTGCATCGAAGTCTTCGAAGACGTCGGTCTCAACACGTGCCGGTGCCGGGTTGGCATCTGCGCGAATCTCGAAGTGGTCTGGGAGGACTGCTCCTGGTGGAACGATCTTAACCTGAACACCGATGATACCGAGCTTCTTGACTGCGGTTGCATATCCAGTCTCGACGACGGACTCTGCTGGTTCTCCGGAGTGCTTGATGTAGCCTTCGACGAACTTCTGAACACGTGCACGTGCACCAGTGAGCTTACCTGCAATGATGACTTCGCATCCAAGTGCTCCGGAGTCCATGACACGGCGGATTACAGAGGTTCCTGCCTTTCTGAAGTACCATCCGCGCTCAAGTGCGTTTGCAAGGCGTTCTGCCATGATCTGAGCGTTGAGGTTCGGGTTTGCAACCTGCTGGACTTCGACCTGCGGTGCGTCGATGCCGTATACGTTGGATAAGTCAGTGGTGAGCTGGCGAACAAGCTTACCGCCCTTACCGATAACGATACCCGGCTTCTCTGCGAAGATGGTGACCTGAGTTCCAACCGGAGTGCGAACGATGTCCATACCTCCGTATCCAGCGCGCTTAAGTTCTTTGTTTAAGTACTGCTCGACACGGACCTTTCTGACGCCGTCTGCGACAAATTTCTTCTCGATAGTCATCTTACTGCACCTCGCGGAGGATAATCTCGACGTTTACAGAGTCTCTGTGTTTCGGAGTTGCTCTTCCCATTGCACGCGGGAAGATTGCCTTCATGCAGCGTCCCTTGTTTGCAGCGGCGTGGATGATGACCATCTTTTCCGGTGCGAGACCTGCGTATTCAGCGTTCTTCTGTGCGGAGCGGATTAAGCGGATGTATTCTGCTGCTGCCTTGACCGGGTATCTTCCGGATGCAGTGCCGAAGGTCTTTCCGTTTAAGCTCTTCTGGTGAGCGACGTTTCTGTTGTAGCGCTTGAATGGGACTGCACGCTTTAATGCAACGACTTCTTCGAGGTATGCAACTGCATCGTCTGCCATCATGTTGCGGACGAGGGATGCAATCTCAACAGCGTGCTTTGGAGAGCAGCCAAGTTCATTTGCCTTTGCGCGGGCGATGTTGTCGCCGGTCGTTTTGTTGCTGTATTCTGTTCTTGCCATGACAATCACTTCAGCGGGACGTATTTGCTCGACCGGGTTGCACCGACACCGGCGCTTCCGTGGCTAACCTTCTTGCGGGTCAGTGCGAATTCTCCAAAGTAGTGGAAAATTCCCTCGACCGGAATCTCAACCTCAACGAACTCTTTACCGGAGTAGATAGCAACTTTCTTGCCGACCATTTCCGGAAGGATAATCATTGAACGAATGTGGGTTCTTACACCATCACCTGCTGCAATCTTGGCGCGAACGTCCTCTTCGCCAGCGGTAAAGCCGCGAAGGACCTTTCTGCGTGCACCAGTCGGCATGAGCGGAAGAAGTTCTTCCATGGACATTGCCTGAAGTGCTTCAAGGTTGTAACCGTGGTAGGTGTACTCCTCACGCCGTTTCGGCATTCTCTTAGTAGTTTTCTTTGCCATCTAACTTCACCTCCGGCATCCAGTTCTGCGTGCAGCAACGTGACCGACCTTCTTACCCGGAGAGGTTCCACGGGCAACAGTCTTTGGCTTACCTGGGTGCTGGTGTCCTCCACCACCGAATGGGTGGTCGATAACGTTCATTGCAACACCACGGACTCTTGGCCAGCGGGTTGCGGAGCTCTTCATCTTGTGGTACTGCTTACCTGCTTTCAGGATTGGCTTTTCACCGCGTCCTCCGCCGGCAACGAGACCAACGGTTGCGAGACAGTTCTCATTGAACCATTTCGGCTTTCCGGACGGCATCTTGACGCCAACCTTTCCATCGGACTTTCCGATGACAACAGCCTGAACACCGCTTGCGCGGACGAACTTGCCGCCGTCTCCCGGGCGTGCCTCGATGTTGCAGACTGCAACTCCGGTCGGAATTGCTGCGAGCGGGAGAGAGTTTCCGTTCTCGACAGTTGCTTCCGGACCCCATACGAGTTCCTTGCCGATTCCAACACCTTCAGTGACGAGTGCGTATTCCTTCTTGCCGTCGATGTAGACGACTGCGATCGGAGTGTGGCGTGCCGGATCGTGTTCGATGTCTGCGACAATGGCGCGAACAGTCTTGGTTGCAGATCCGAAGTGCTTCAGTTCTGCTTTATACTGGTGTGACGGAGCACGGTAGGTAGAACCGCCTTTTCCGCGAGCCTGAGTACTAATTCTGTGTCCCATTTATCTCACCTTACACGATTCCAAGCTGAGAGAGAATCTCTTCAGCGGCGTTCTTCTCTTCGAAGGTAATGACTGCCTTCTTCGTTCCTTTGGTGGTCATCATCGTGTTGACTGCGACAATCTTCTTGCCGAAGGTCTGCTCGACTGCTGCCTTGATGTCTGCCTTCTTTGCTTCCTTTGCAACGATGAAAGAGAGCTGGTTGACGTTCTCAAGGATGACCATTGCCTTTTCAGTAACAATCGGGTATGCAAGAGTCATGATTATGCTCCCTCCCCGAGTTTCTTTACAGCTGCTTCAGTCCAGACGGTAAGTCTGCCTGCGTCGCATCCTGGTGCAAGGAGGTTTGCGTTGAGTTCGGTGACTGGTACACAGTCGATGCCTGCGATGTTGTTTGCTGCGACGAACTTGTCTGCAGTGACAACTAATACGGAGACTGCCTGCTTGTACTTACGTCCACGAGTCTTTCCGCGTCCTGCACGGATCTTCTTGGAGAGTTTTGCACGCTCTAAGTCTGCGCCGACACCAAGTGCAACGAGTGCCTTGATGACTTCTGCAGTCTTTGCGATGGATTCAAATGCATCCTCAACGACGATTGCTGCTTCGCCTTCGAACTTGTGACCGCGTGCGGTAACGAGCTCGGTGTTTGCGGTTGCTGCAATTGCGGAGCGGATTGCCTTTGCCTTCTCCTTCTTGTTGATCTTTTCAACGAAGACTTTCTCGACCTTTGGTGCGTGTGCCGGGTGTCCACCCTTGGTCTGCGGAACTTTTGCACCGCGGCTGCCGTTCTTGATACGCGGAATCTTGGATTCACCGCGCTTGGATCCCCAGCCTTCTGCGGAGGTTCTCAGACCTGCGTACTTGTCTGCACCGTATGCCTGGTAGTTTTCGCTCTGGTATGCGAGGACAGCTCTCTTGATAAGGTCCGGGCGGTATGCTTCATCGAAGACTGCCGGGAGCTCGATTTCGCGGAGAACTGAGCCGTTAATTGCTTTTACGTTTGCTTTCATGCTCATTTACCCCTGCTTGCTCTGGAGACTGACAAACTCAACAACCGGAGTCTGAACCTTCTGTTCACCCATGCGGGTTGCAGAGCGGATACGGACTAAGCGTTTTGCCGGTCCTGGAATGCTTCCCTTAATCAGGACGTAGTTTCCACGGACAAGACCGTAGTGGAGGAATCCTCCAGCCGGGTTAATCTCGTCTGGGTTGTCGCCGATCTTGATGATGCGCTTGTTAAATTCGGTTCTCTGCTGGAATCCCATCTGACCTGCCATTGGGACCTGCCATCTGACGTGGTGAGGGTGCCATGGACCGAGGGTACCGATGTGTCTTGTCTTCTTTGCTCTGGAGTGCTTTCTCTTACGGAGAGTGATACCGAATCTCTTGACTGCACCGTTGAATCCCTTACCTTTGGTGATTCCGGTGATGTCTGCAAACTGACCGTCTGCGAAGAGGGAGGACATCTCAATCTCGGTTCCGAGAATAGAAAGAGCGTATGCAAAGCGGTCTGCTGCGCTGCCGCCTGCGACACGGATTTCCATTAAGTCTGGGACTTTCTTTGGAACACCAGTGAGTGCGGTCGGCTTGGTGTACATTAAGACCATAACTTCAACAACGTCTTCAATTGCAGCGTTGATCTTCTCAGTTGCTTTTGCTGCGTTGTTGGTCTTTGCTTTGGTGATTCTTCCGGTGAGTGCTTCGGTGTTTTCTGCCCAAACCTCGGTAAGCGGGTGCTTTCCGTAGGTGTCTTTGACGTAGACGCGGATTGCGGCAACGGTCATTGGCGGGATTTCGATTACGGTCACTGGGACCATAATTTCCTTGCCCTCAGTCGGACTCTTTTTGTGATCATCGATCATGATCACATGGGTCATGCCTGCCTTGTAGCCTGCAAAGCCCTGGAGCATTGGCTGTCCGTCGTACTGCGGCCAGGACTGGTACTTTGGAATAATGTCCTTGGCGCGCTTGCGCGGATAGTATGCGAGTGAACCTGCTCT
>JAFZFW010000009.1 GCA_017555685.1 Methanocorpusculum sp. | reverse complement strand
GCCGCGTGAAAAACGGCAGTGCAGACCCGGTAAAACCGCTCGTTGACGGCATTGCCGTTGACCTCTCGCCAATCCACGAAAATGAGGTCCTCATGAACCCGCAGCGCTATGCCTATCCGGCGTGTGCGATTACGGTCCGGACATCCGCTCTCCTGCGCCTGGCAGACTATCCGTGTCTGTTGACCAGTGAGCCAATCACCGCTACGATGATGACGAATATCATTGCACTCGACAAAGAAAATCCGGCTGCCCCGGTTCGCAGCTGTAAAAACTGTGCAACCGCCTGCTTAATTGGTTCCCGCCACCAGTACTGCCAGTACCGCGAAGGGGTGTAACCATGAAGTGCTATGTCTGCGAACAGCAGGGCATCGACAGGGAAGCCGCCGGCATCTGCATCGTCTGCGGCATGGGGCTCTGCAGTGAGCACATGGTCAGAGCCGATGTGGAAAACTGGGAGGGAGGATACCCCTTCCCCTCCCGGAAATTAAAAAAGCCTATCCCGCGGATTCTCTGCCCGGAGTGCGCTGAGGCATACGGAGGCAGGTGATGGATTTACTGAAGCGGTCTGCCGCGGAGTGTATCGGAACGCTGATTCTGGTGTTTCTCGGATGCGGTGCGGTCTGCATCGGTGCAGACCTGCTCGGCATTGCCACAGCCTTCGGTCTTGCGGTTACCGTGATGATTTATGCAATCGGGACAATCTCCGGATGCCACATCAACCCGGCGGTCTCTGCAGCGCTGTGTGCGGCACGGAAGTTTCCCGTAAAAGATACCATAGCTTACTGTGCCGCACAGTTTCTGGGTGCCGCACTTGGCGCCGGACTGATTCTGCTCGTGATGGGCATGGATGCCCTCAGCATCAGCGGGCTTGGAATGACCGCTCCTGCCGCAGGAATTTCCGCATTCCAGGTTGTTCTTGCAGAGTTTATCGGGACATTTATCCTGATGCTGGTAATCATGGGTGTCGCTGTCGACCGCAGAGCTCCTGCCGGATTTGCCGGGATTGCCATCGGCGGCTCGGTGCTTGCGGCAATTCTTGCCGTCGGTGCGATTTCAGGCGGATCGCTTAATCCGGCACGTACCTTCGGACCTGACCTCATGGCACTGTTCTTTGCCGGAAGCGATGCACTGTGGACAACATTTCCGCTCTATATCGCAGGCCCGGTACTGGGTGCAGTCTGTGCAGCTCTTCTCTACTGCAGAATGGCGGGGAGGGAAAACTGCTAACTATTGAGAAAAACGTACATGAATACTGCCTGACAGAAGAAACTGTGCAGGCAGCATTAATCTTTTCGTCCACGCAGATATCCGTAATTCCGGTTGCCGGATACTGGCCTGCCTCATCCTGCCGGCTCTTGTGCATACGTCCTGCCGCAGAAGAGGAACACATCTGCTTACTGCCTGAAAATATACAGTACTTGAATATAATATTTAAGAAAACAAATAAATAGTATTATTTTCCTGATAAATAGAACCACATTTCTCCGGCAATCAGCCGTCTTACATTATTCAACAGTCAACAAACTAATCATTTATATAAATTGTCGGCACATATTAAAGTAGTATGAGTAAGAACAGTGAATACATGGAGGCGTTCTTCGGCGTCGAGCTCTATAAGAAATTCGAGGATGTTCTTGGAGACCTCGAAAATATTGAGATTGACCTGAAAGGAATTTCCCGTGAAGTAGGCAGACTTGGCGGAAACCTTGAGCCGGAAGACCGTCTTGGAACAGCAAAAGAGATGCGTGCAGCAACCTACGAGTCCGCACAGCAGGTTCGCGATGTCCGTTCCTTCCTTGACTTCTACTTCTCCCAGAGTCAGGAGCTTTCCCAGATTATTCTCGAGCGTGATGCATACATGCTCCTCTACCAGATTTATCAGTGGGATTACAATGATGTCCGTGACTTACGTTCATGGGTTCGTGAGTTCAAACACGTCTGTAAAACCATTGGATACCGTCCGGAGGATCTGCTTAAACTCGATAACTTAACAGCACATCCGGTTCCAGAAGACGTCAAACTCTTCCCGGTCTATGCAGTTGACAAGCATGGATACTGTCTCTGCGGCCGTGACTGCGAGGACATCATGTACATTGATGAAATCCGTGAGGAAATGGAAGAAAACCCGGATAAATACCGCAAACTCACCCCAAGAAAAGTATAAGCTGATACAGGGTTTCCATATCCTGTATTTTCCAGAATCCGGCAGCAGAATCCTGCATGCCGTAAACATACTATTTTTTGAAAAAAAAAATCAGGCAAGCCGAAGGCCTGCCTCGTCAGCTGTTTTCTTCGCTGCAGCAGTGAGAGCACCGCATACAGCAACAACCGGAATCTTTGCAATTACAGCTTTTCGCATCGTCTCTACCACACAGTTGCCGTTTAAGACCGCAAAGGTCTCGGTGAGGTCGACACCGTCATTTAATGCCGAACCGATTAACTGGTCGAAAACATTCTGCGAGGAGATGTCTTCAGCTGTGTAGAGACACTCGCCTGCAGGAGTGAACAGTCCACCGGCAAACCATGCCGATGCAGGTACTTTTGCCTTTGCAGCCTCAACAGCCTCAGCAGAGACCGGAATCTTTTCGGTAACACCGCCAAGCTTTCCTGAATCAAGGAACGATGATGCTCCGCCGCATCCGGCAAGAACGGTCTTTCGGGAGAGCAGAATCGTGTAGGGATTCTTTGTTGCCACACTCACCTGTGTGTCGTCTGCTACCACAGACTCGATATCTGCAATGTTTTCTACAACTCTCTCGGTAAACAGTGCACCAAACACCAGCATACGCGGGTCTTCTGCATGCGTCATCAACGTAATGGCAGCTCTGCCGTTTACCACAATCTGGACCGGTTTTTCCTCGTAATATTCTGTCATTTATTTCACCATATGTGCAATCTCTTCAACTGTCGCGACCAGTAAGTCGACATCATCTTCGGTATTATAGCAGTACACACTCGCACGCACAGTTCCGCCGCCGGCCGGTGCAATCTTCTGCATCAGCGGCTGACAGCAGTGCTCGCCGGAACGAACCATAATGGCTGCAGCTTCGTCCAGGAAGTAGGCAACCTCATGCGGATGAACACCGTCGACAGTAAACGATACCGCACCAACCAGCGGTGTGTCAGAAGGCGTTGTGACATTGACTCCTTCAATCTCCAAGAGCCCGTCAATCATCCGGTGTGCCAGAGCTGACGAGTGTGCCGCCACATTTTCCATGCCAAGACGGGTTAAGTACCGTGCAGCTTCAGCAAGACCTACAGCACCGATAACATTCGGGGTTCCCGCCTCAAACTTTCCAGCACCTGCAGCTGTACTGAACGTGTGTCCTGAGACAATGCCCACCATACCGCCGCCGGCATATGCCGGAGCCGGGGTTGGTGCTCCGTCCTTAATCCAGAGGCCGCCGATACCCATTGGCCCCATCATCTTGTGTCCGGAGAAACAGAAGTAATCGCACCCCAGGTCGGCCAGGTTCACCGGCAGGTGGGGAGCTGTCTGTGCTCCGTCTACCAGAAGCAGGATGTCATGCTCGCGGCAGATTCCGGCAATCTCTTTGACCGGGGCAATCGTTCCGAAAACATTGGATGCATGACCGACTGCCACCATCCGTGTATCCTTCGTAATCGCCGCTTCAATATCTTCTGCACGAATATGTCCATCTGTTCCGCCAATCACATCCACACCAGCAATTCTTCCTTCCGACTCAAGGCGGAACCAGGGGAGAATATTGGAGTGATGTTCCTGCAGCGGCACAATAATTCTGTCCGTCGGCTTCCAGTCAAGGCCGCGGGCAATTATATTCGTGCTCTCGGTCGTGTTGCGGGTAAATGCAAGCGTACCGGCCTCTCCGCCAAAGAACCGCAGCAGTGTCTCACGCGACTCTTCAAACTTGTGCGTCGCCATTCTGCCAAGACGATGCACACCGCGGCCGACATTTGCCCGGTAATGGTACTCCGCATCGGACTGAGCCTCGACAACCTGCCGCGGGGAAAGAGCAGTTGCCGCATTATCCAGATAGATAATGTGCTCAAGAACCGGGAAGTCCTCTCTGATATCCTCTGCGGAAAACATTACCGCACCTCAGGATTCTGCATAACTATACATTTGCGGCACGGGTTTAAGAGTGTGCCGGATGCGATGCACAACAGATACTATATAATCAAAACGGAAATATTTATAACTCGCGAGCGTTAGATTTGTTGTAAAAATTTGACTATAAAAACTTTCCTCACAATCCTAATAAATATACAAAGCCAACAAATACTTGCATGACAAACGAACAATCGAAAAAAGGGATTGATGCAATCCTGAAAAAACCGATTGCAGCAGGTCTCATCATTGGATTTGCAGCTGCCCTTGTTCAGGCACTGCTCTTCCCAGCAGGCGGACCGGTCGCATATGGATTCTGCGTCGCATGCCACTCTCGTGACTTCATCGACGTAATCTGGAACAACATCTTTGGAACATCTCTCTTCGCAGCACCAATCTCCACTGCAGGTATCCTCCCGGTATTAACCATCGTAGGTGTCTTAATTGGAGCTGTTGTTGCAGCACTCGTTTACCGCGAATTCCGTGTCAAGAAGGCCAACGTTGTCGGCTGTGTCAAGTACGCACTCGGCGGATTCTTCTTCATGGTTTGTGCTCTCCTCATGGGTGCATGCCCGTACCGTATTGCACTGCGTATCGGATACGGTGACTTAATTGCAGTCTTCGGACTTGCAGCAATCGTCATCGGTGTCTTAATCGGTGTTAAGATTGCCTTAAAGAAAATGGAGGCCTAAAACATGGATCCACTCGCAAAAGATGTAGCAATCATGCTCGTTCCAATCGTCACCATCATCCTTGGTTTCATCATCGGATGGCTCGGACAGCGTTCCGGATTCTGTTCCATCGGCGGTATCCGTGACTTCTTCCTGTTCAGACAGACCAGACTCTTAAAAGGATACATCGGACTTATTGTCTCTGCATTCGTCTTCTACTTAGTCTTCTCTCTCCTCGTTCCAAGCGCATTCCCGAACTTCTTCTGGGCACTTGAAAACGCAGGCGGTATCCTTGCAGCAATCCCGGGAGCACCGGCAGGACTCTCCATCGCAGCAACCATCATCTGCATGTTAGTCGGCGGCCTCTTCGTCGGTATCATTGGAACTCTCCTTGGTGGATGTCCGCTCAGACAGCTCGTTATGACCTCTGAAGGAAACATCAAGTCCGGATTCTTCGTCATCGGTATGTTAATCGGTGCACTCGTCTTCTCCGGATTCATCCTCGGCTGGGTAGTTAACCTCTTTGCACTCATTGGAATCTAAGGTGAATAGACATGAATCTTGACATTACCGGAAAAGTCTGTCCGTTCTGCGTTCTCTCCGTCGACAAGGCAGTAAAGACTCTCCCAGCAGGAGAGAACCTTGTTGTCCTCTGTGACCACGCACCGGCAGCAACCGCATCCATTCCTGAATACTGCGACATTAAGAAACTCAACTGCTCCGTCGCATTAAAGGAAAGCGGTCTGTGGGAAATCACTATCTCTAAAAACTAACAGTACCAATCTGTTAAGGAATGACTGCAGACTTCAGAGAAGAATCCTGCACCTACCTGATGCTGAGGTTAAAGGTCGCGCTGAAAAAAGCGGACGGACCTTTTTCCTTTCTCGGGACCTCAACACAGGTAAATACGGTGGAAGGGGGCTTTAAAAAATCAGAGTATGTTGTTACTGTTGAAGAACAGGACGATACCGACACGTTTTTGATTACCCTGACACCAACGACAAAATAACACCAACTCCAATGTGATATTTATGCTTAATAATATTGACTTAGATCAGGTGAAACAGTACGAAGCTGAAATCAAGGCAGACGACAACGAAGCCTTATTCACCACCAAAATGACCGGAACCTGGCAGTTCGAAGAGAACGGCCCGCAGTTCACTGCAAGTGCAAAGACCGACAACGGACCGGTTGAGTTCGCATTAACCCACCCGAACTTTGAAAAGCTCGGAAACTACCCGTCTCCAATGGCATACGGTCTCTTCTGGATTTGCGGATGTGCATCTGCAACCTTTATGACTGCCGCAGCAAAGAACGGTATCAAGATTGACTCCTTAACTACTGACATTGAAGCAGATCTTGACTACCATGCACAGTTCAAGCTCGGCGATCAGCCGCTCGTTGGTGCATACCGTGTTACTTTTAACGTCATCAGCGAACAGGCAACCGATGAACAGATTGAGATGCTCAAGGATGCAGCATACAACGGCTGTATGGCACTCTACACCGTAAAGACCGCAGTTCCGCTTACTGTTTCCGCAAAAAGAGTCTAAGTACAATGACTCTCCCTTCTTATTTTTCGTTACCTGAGACAGCGGATGCCCTTGCTGTCCGTCAGGCTGCAGAAGAACTGTACAAAACCTGCCAGTTCAACTGCTCGGAAGCAGTCATAAAAGCTGTCCGCGATTACTTCTGCCCGGAGATTCCGGACTTCGTTATCGCCATGAGCTCCGGATTCCCGGTCGGCATGGGCGGTGCCGGATGTACCTGCGGCGCTGTTGCAGGCGGACAGATGGCTCTGGGATTAATCTTCGGCAGAGAAAAGTCCCTGCAGTTTGTCCAGAGCGGACACACTATGCGCTTAGCACGTGAACTGCACGACCGCTTCAAAGAGATGAACCAGACCTTATGCTGCAGACTCCACACCAAGGACATGCAGATTGGATCTCCCGAACATGCTCTGCAGTGCACCCGGTTCACCGGAGATGCTGCACAGATTACTGCAGAGATTATTATCCGTGAGGCAACAAAATGACCTTAACCGCAGACTCAAAGATTGAAGAGATTTTAACAGAACGTCCGGAGACTGCAGAAGTTTTCCAGAGCTTCGGCATGAACTGTCTCGGATACGCTATCGCCAACAACGAATCCATCCGCCAGGCAGCAACCAGAAAGGGTGTCGATCTGGAACAGCTTGCCGCAGCTCTTGAGATTTCCCTTTGAGTATTGAAGCGTGAGCAGCAGGTAAGAGCCATTGGAAATTCCGTATTTCCCAATGGCGGGACAAACAGGCAACCGTAAGCGCAGGATGATAAGCGGATATACGCCGGAAGTCAACGGCTGTAAGCCGGCGCATGCGGTTGTACTGCAGTAATCCTCTCTTTTTTTTCAAAAAAAAAAGATCCCTGATACTTGTATCCAGGCATCATGACAACAGCAGTGCTGAAGACAGGCAGCTCTTCTCTACTGCAGAGTTGCAGGAAACGGGAACAGGTAACTTTTTTTGCAGCCGTCTGCAGATTTAAAAAAGCGAAAAGAAAAAGAAAAAGAGTTAGTAACCCATACGGTCACGGACCTCATCAAGAGACAGAATCTCATCAAGTCCCATACCGCAGAGACAGTATCCCTGTCTATCCATAATGAATACCGGGTACTTTGCTACATCCTCCGGAACTGGTTCCGTTGGAATCTGGCGGACATGCAGCAGATACGGCATCGTAAGTCCGATGTGTGCCGTAAGCTCCTTCAACTCACGAATCCAGCGGGCAAGCTGTCTTACATCGACAATATCCCACTGTAAGATACGTGTCAGTGTCTGGTATGTATCACGCTCATAGACAAGGTGATTATTCTCCAGCTGTTCACAGACCGCATTCTCATACGTCGTCGTCCACTTCTCCAGCTCATCCGTCTGTCCAAGGATTAAATCTGCAGTATCACGGAGATATACACGCAGAGCCTCATTTTCCGGGCGGTCCGCTGTTTCTTCCATATTGCGGACAACCTGTGTCAGCATGGCATGAATCTTTGCTAAATCCTCGAAAGCGTGAGTTAAATCCTTATTCAGATTCTCACTGAAGAAGACCGGTTTTTTAAATTCTTCTGTCATTGCTGTAAAAAAATATTATGTTGTCTGAAGAATTTATTTCTTCAGATAGAGATTGCTGTAGACAGTCTCTCCCTTTACAACAGAGTGGCGCTCGCCGAGGTCTCCGATGTAGTGTGCGTAGACAGCGGTCTCGCCGTCAACTTCGCACTCAACATCGTCAACATATGCGAATCCTGGCATCATGAAGTCAATCTTGCCGTTAACGTAGACATCGCCTTTCACAGCCTGTCCACCGACACGTCCTTCGATGTTGCCCTTAACAATAATCTTACCGCCTTCGCCGTGGGTTAAAACGTGAATGAATGCGTCACCCTCGACAATGATAGTTCCACCACGCATGAAGGTACCAATATCGTTTCCGACATTACCCTTAACGCGGAGGACACCGCCGGTCATACCTCTCCAGTCGCCGCGGTATGCGGAACCGACGTGGTTCTGTGCGTTACCGTTAACAACAAGTTCTCCGCCTGCCATTGCGATACCGCAGAAGGAGTCAACATTACCGTTCACGGTAATCTTTCCGCCCTTCATCCATCCGCCGATGTACATATCTGCGTCGCTCTCGATGACGATCTCACCGGCAGTCATCTGCTGACCAATGCGCTTGACTTTCGTCCAGTCGCCTTTTAAGACAATCTTGGTGTCTGCTGCAGTCTCTCCTGCAGCTCCCTCGATAGTTGCGAACTCACATAATGGGTACTTGACCTTACCCTCGGAGATAAAGATTGCTCCAATCTCCTCAAGGGACTTTCCTGCGAATACATCCGGAGTAATCTGGTCTGCTTCGAGGTAGAGTTCTGGCTGTTTTGTAAGTGTAACTGTTACCGTCATTTATCTCACCTTACTGAGTGATGTCCACCTTGATTGCGTACGGGTTGTGTACGTGCTCATCAAAGACTGCATAGTTCTCGAGGTCGACAGTGTAAGCCTTTAAGAACTTGTCGCGGATATCACGCTCGACCTGCTTGTTCTCCGGAACAATGGAGTTAACCCAGACAGTCTTCTTCGGCATGCTGTAGTTGACAACTTCGTTGTTCTCAACTGCAAGGACACCATCCTTGAAGAATGCGAAGGAGTTGGTGAATGCCTTCTCGTACTGCTCCGGATCGCTTGGGAGGTTCTCCGGGTCGATGTCATAGATTGCAACGTTTGCTGCCATGCCGGTCTTTAAGCTGCCGTACATGTGAGAGACACCAAGTGCCTTTGCAACACCGGAACGGGTCATCTGTGCGAGCTCGTAGAGGGAGATTTCCTTGTCGGACAGTTCACCAATGTAGGTGGTGTCGACAACTTTGTCGCCGTACTTGAGTTCGTTTTCAATGACATCGTTTCTTGCCTTTGCAGATAAGAGCCACTTGTATACTCTCGGGTATCTCCAGAACGGACCTGCGTTCGGGTGGTCGGTCGTGATGAAACAGCGCTCCTTGTCCTGTGCGAAGAGTGCAAGTTCAAGACCGATTGCCCACTGTGCACCTGCGATGTAGGTCTTCGGGTCGTAAACGAATGGAACAACACCGGCTGCAGTCTCGAGTTCGACGTCGACGTTAGTCCACTTGAGGTGGTTTAAGTGGGTTAAGTGGTACTCGAACGGACCGTCTGCAGTCATCGTAGTGGTCTCGTCAAGGGTGACGTTACCGGTATCGATGGTGAGGTTCTTGGTCTTGTTTACGTAGTCCATAACTTCCTTGGACTTGGACTCGAAGGAAGAAGACTTGAAGGAGTCTCCACCGTAGCAGTGGAACTGCAGGTGAGTGTGGTGCATAACCTGGTCACGGCCGAATGCACTCTTTGGTGCATAGCCCTCGACTAACTTTAAGGTGTCGAGAGTGGTGGTGTAGTTTCCAGGGTTTCCGAGGTTGTTTGCGTGGACGTGGACAGAGTGCGGGAGCTGTAAGTACTCGTTGGTCTCGATTAAGCCCTTAACAATCTGTGCCGGGGTGATGTCGAAGTACGGAACTTTGTCGTTGATGGTAACACAGTTCAGACCCCATCCCCATGCTTCAGTTCCTCCCGGGTTGACACACTTAAGTGCAAATCCGCGGGTTGCGTTGAGAATCCAGGATGCGTATGCACCGGCGTTTTCAATCTCGTGGTTCTTGAAGTATTCGAGTAAGAACCAGTTGTTTGCCATAACCGGCATTGCAGACTCATCAATGATAGGGGTGTCACGGATTTCTTCGTGAACGTGGGATGCCTCAAGCGGCGGCATTGCTGCTTCGACGACGTAGCTGAAACCCATACGAGCATAGTCGTATCCGGTCTTTGCGACGGACGGAACAGAGAATCCCATTTCCATTCTGAGGTTGGACTTTCTCATCGGAGAACGGAAGAGCTTGTCTTCCGGTCTGAAGAGACGTCCGGAGTCGACTTTTGGTCCAGCAACGTGGGAGTGAATATCAACACCACCGGCCATAACAGTCTTTCCGGCTGCGTCAATGACTTTTGCATTTCCGCTGACGGAGTCGACAATCTTGCCGTCCTTGATGCAGATATCCATCTTCTGTGCGTTGATTCCCTGAGTTGGGTCAATTACAGAACCGTTCTTGATGATATACTCGGTCATTCGTAGACCTCCTTTACTGGTCTGACGTCTGCAAGCGGAGTTGCGTAGTCCCAGACACCCTCATCAGTGGTGAATCCTTCCTTCTTGAGCTCCTGCATGCGCTCGTAGATTCTGTCGAAGAGTTCCTCATCGGTTAAGATACCGTTGTACGGCGGAACGACTGCGCGGTACTGGATTGGAACGTTGTCCATACGGTAGCAGATACCGCCGGTTTCGACACCAACGATTGCGACCGGAATGTGGACATCGGAGACAGTTGCTGCCATGTTGACAGACGGGTCGATGGTGACCATTGGCATACCGGAACCAAGTTTCTCGAATGCACGGATTGGGAAGTGTGCTCCTGCATCAGTTCCAATGTTGATGAATGCATCAACTTCACCGCGGTTTGCAAGATCGACAGAGGAAGTCTCTCCCGGGTTCATGTGTGCGTGAGAGCCTTTGGTTAAGTCGATACAGTACGGGAAACCGAACTTCCATGCCCAGACGATACCAGGGCCTGCGAT
>JAFZFW010000008.1 GCA_017555685.1 Methanocorpusculum sp. | reverse complement strand
TCCAAACGTGAGGCATATATACATCCTCGAACTACTATCATAGTATGAGTGAACTGCGTTTATCGCCGCGGCAGTACATTATCGCAATTACCGTGGCTATTGCATGTTTCCTTCCGCCGTTTATCGGCGAAGCAACAAACATCGCTCTTCCCAATATGCTCACCGGTCTCGGTCTGTCCCTTGGACCTGACTACTGGTCGCTGTACGGATGGGTTTTAACCGTTTATCTTCTGACCTCGACAATTTTCTTAATTCCTGCCGCACGTTTGGCGGATAAGTTCAGCAAGAAGCTGTTCTTCTGCATTGGTGTGCTCCTCCTCGGTTTCGGTTCTCTTGGAATCGGATTCGCTACAACCGGCGAGATGGTTCTTATCATGCGGGCAATTGAGGGAGTTGGAAATGCCCTGATGTTTGGAACAGCCGTCGCGCTTGTTGCATCGGCAGTCAAAGTCGAACTTCGCGGAACAGCAATCGGTGTGGCCATGACTGGTGTGTTCATGGGTCAGCTCGCAGGTCCGCTGCTGGCTGGCGCCTTAACTGATGTTGTCGGCTGGCAGGCTGTATACATTATCCTCTGTCCGATTGCACTGGTTTCCTTTATCTTAGCACTTCCCTTCATCCCGAAGGATGAGCCGACCGACAAAGGAAAGTATGACTGGATTGGAGCTCTGCTCTTTATTGTTGGAATGGCTCTTGCCCTCTACGGATTCTCCAAGCAGCCGAACACTGAAGCACTCTTCATGCTGATTGCAGGAATTGTTCTTCTTGCACTGTTCCTCTTCTACGAGACGAAGAATGCAAACCCGCTGATTCCG
The DNA here is from genome assembly GCA_017555685.1 of Methanocorpusculum sp. Lineage (GTDB taxonomy): Archaea > Halobacteriota > Methanomicrobia > Methanomicrobiales > Methanocorpusculaceae > Methanocorpusculum. The sequence goes on along the minus strand of JAFZFW010000008.1, from coordinate 4,258 downwards.
GTAAACCTGATTCTTCACAACCGGGCATTTACCTTCAACAACGGCGCAAATCTGCTGTATTATGTGGCAATCTACTCCATGGGATCTCTGGTCTCCCTCTACATGACCAATGTCTGGGGAATTACTGACGCTTTACCGAGAGCAATCATTGTAACCACACAGGGTCTGATTCTGGTGCTGTTCACGATTGTTGCCGGAAAGTTCTATGACCATCTGCTTCCAAAGCCGCTTATGGCAGTAGGAGCCGTTCTGACGGTTATCGGTACTGCAGGATGCTTCCTGGTCGGTTCCGCATCCACTGAACCCTTATGGCTTGCCGCAGCAGTTATTTTCGCAAGCATTGCCGCATTCGGTGTCGGTTCACTGATTCTGACTATCGTCGACCGCGTGATGAAGAACGCTCCTCCAAAGATTGCAACAACAACCGGTCTGGTAATCATTACGATTGGTATGATTGTGCTTCTGACCTGTGGAGAAAATGTCGCAGTCTGGAGTATGATTGCTGTTCAGGCTCTGTTCGGTCTTGGAATCTCTATCTTCGTGACTCCGAACAGCACGGCGATTATGAACTCAGTCTCTGCTGCTGAGTATGGTATGGCATCCGGTACGCTTTCCACGACCCGTATGCTTGGAATGGCCATCTCGATTGGTATCGTGAACATCTTAAAGAATGTCTTCCTCTCCGGAGACGCCGCAGGATATTCATCCGCATTCCTGCAGATGTTAGACGGTGTGGTAATCGCTTCGATTGTTGTGTTAGTGGTCGCGATTATTCTCTCATGGACAGCCGGAAACGGCAAGTCCGCATAATCTATTTTTTTAACGCCTGATTATCTAAGAAGGTTTAGAATATTAGAAAATGACCAAGAATCGCTTAATTATAATTGAAAATGGTCATTCAATATCCTTCTTACAACACGGGCAATATGTTCCGCTTCGTCTGCCAAGATAATATCCACAATATGGACAGCGGAATATAATTACTCTAAATACAAAAGAACCAAAAGCAATCAAAAACCCGATTCCTAAAAGTACGATACTTTCCACAACCATCCCTACAAATAATAGAATAATAGCTATTGCAAGAACAGCAAGAAAAATATGGTTATATTTTCTAGGACGTAATTTCATACAATCTCACTCTTTTACCGAATCGGGTTTTTCAAACTCTTACTGAGATATTCTGCCCTGTTGAAATATAAACAATCCCCGAAAAATAACAAATGGACATTTGTCAATACAGCAACAGTAAAGAAATTGTCTTGAATAAAATAAGAAGAGAATGGAAAAGAGCCTTAGTGCTCTTCTCTTACCATCTCAATACACTTCTTCGGACACTCGTTTGCGCAGATACCGCATCCTTTGCAGTAAACTAAATCGATTTCCATAGTGTCCTGATCAATGACTGCATCCGGGCAGTACATTGCACAGATTCCGCAGCGGTTGCATGCCTCACGGTTAACAATCGGGCGGAAGGTTCTCCATGAGCCGGTTAAACCCATGGCTGCCTCTTTTGGCGTACTGATAGTGATCTTCGGCATCATGCGGTGACCTCCTCGAATGCTTTCTCTGCAACCTCAATGTTTCTCACGTCAGCGAAGGTCTCTTCGATGGCCTTCTTTCCGGACTCGTGAGTAAAGAGACCGAGTTTTGCCAGAGCTCCGATAACCGGAGTGTTTAAAATCGGACTTCCTGCAACAACAAGGTTCTTGGAAAGTGCGATTCCGGTTAAGTCTGCCTTGTAAACCTTGAACTGCGGCGGGAACTCAATGTCCTCGTGAGTGTTGATGAAGATGGATCCTCCTTCCTTTAATCCGTCTAAGACATCAACAGTCTCCATGACAGTCGGATCGAGGATGATAATCATGTCCGGCTTTCTAATCTGAGAGTAGATTCTAACCGGTGCCTCATCGATTCTGACGAAGGAAACGATTGGTGCTCCGCGTCTCTCTGCACCATAGAACGGGCAGGCAGTTGCAAACTTTCCATCCTTAACAGCGGCAGAAGCCATCATACGGGCTGCGGTAACTCCGCCCTGTCCACCGCGGGAGTGAATACGAATTTCGTACATTACTGCTCCTCCTCCGGAATACCGAACCAGAACTCGGTTCCAATCTTTCTTGAACGGACAAACTCAGCCATATCCTCGAAGGTAACCTCCTGACCGCCGAGACCGGCGATTACACGGGCCATCTTTGCTTCCGGATAGCGTGCCTGGATTTCTCCGGCAATTACGCCGCCGAATCCAAAGGAGTAGTCACGGTCAATGACAACAAGCTCTTTTCCTGCAATGTTTAACTCCGGGAACGGTCTAAGCCAGCGGATGCGCATAACGCCTGCCTTAATTCCCTCGGATCTGAGGAAATCGGCTGCGACTTCTGCTTCCTTACCCATGGTTCCCATAGCAACGATTACCACATCTGCATCATCGCAGAGGTACTCTTCAACCGGTGCGTAGCTTCTTCCAAAGCGCTTTGCAAACTCAGCCTCGGTCTCTGCAATAACTTCACGTGCAGCACGCATGGACTTCTCCATGTCGAATCTGAACTGGTAGTGAACGTTTGCCGGACTCATTGCACCGTATCCATGCGGGTCGTTGACATCAATTGCGTGCGGCAGGTGGATTGGCGGGATGAAGTCTCCCGGCTCAGTCATCTCGAACGGCTGCATAATGTGAGACAGTAAGAATCCGTCCATATTGATCATGACGGGCAGGAGGACTCTGTTGTCTTCGGCGATGCGGAATGCCATTAAGGTTGCATCGTATGCTTCCTGAACAGTCGAGACGTAAATCTGCAGCCAACCGGTATCTCTCTGAGAGAGGGAGTCGGAGTGTTCTGCCCAGATGTTCCATCCCGGAGCAATCGTTCTGTTAACCTGACCCATAACAATCGGGAGACGTGCACCTGCTGCCCAGTGGAGCATCTCGTGCATGTATAAGAGACCGTGGGAACTGGTTGCAGTAAAGACGCGGACACCGGTGATGGCTGCACCGATACAGGCAGTCATTGCAGAGTGCTCGGACTCGACCGGAATGTAGCGGGCAGTCATCTCTCCGCCTTCAACATAGTCTGCGATTGCTTCGATAACCTCAGTCTGCGGGGTAATCGGGTATGCGGCAACAACAGTCGGCTGAGCCATCTTGACTGCAGCTGCAACTGCTTTGTTTCCGGTAGACATAACAAGTTTATCGCTCATGCAGTTTCCTCCTGGATTCTGACTTCAGCAGCAATTCTCTTTAAGTTCTTGTCAACGTTTGCCTGAATCTGTGCGGCAGTCTCTTCGTCGACCTTCTTGAATCTTCCCTGAGCTTTCAGGTAGTCGATGACCGGCATCGGCTTCTTCATAGCAGCTCTGGACGGGGCGCTTATGGTGAGTTTATCGTATTCCTTCTCCCAAAGTACCCAGATACCGCTCTTGACAGCCATCTTTCCAATCTCAACGGTCTTCTCCGACGGAGTTCTCCATCCTGGCGGGCATGGTGCTAAGATGTGGAGGAACTTCGGTCCCGGAATCGATAATGCCTTCTTGACTTTATTGTAGATATCAGCCGGGTAGGATGCACAGGCGGTTGCCTGGTACGGAAGGTTGTGGGCTTCGATGATTCTGTCGAGATCCTTCTTTACAACACGCTTTCCGTTCGGAGTGGTGGTAGTGATTGCACCAAGCGGGGTTGCTCCGGAGCGCTGCATACCGGTGTTTCCGTATGCTTCGTTGTCGTAGCAGATGTAGAGGAAGTCCTCTCCACGTTCGAGTGCGCCGGAAAGTGCCTGGATACCAATATCTGCAGTTCCTCCGTCACCGGCATAAACGATAACGTTGGTCTTCTGTCCTTTTGCACGAAGTGCCTCGCTCATACCGGATGCACAGGCGGCAGCGGCAGCAAATGCGATGTTATATACTGGCACAGTGTGGAGCATGTATGGGTACACACCCTGAATAACACTGTTGCAGCATGCAGGAATAACTAAGACAGTATCCTTTCCTGCTGCTTTTAAGATATAGCGGAGTGCTAAGAGTGATCCACAGCCAGCACAGGTTGATGGACACTTTAAGAGCATCTCTTCTTTTGGAATTTCCGTCATGAAATCATTATTTATTTGTCACGAATTATAATGAGGCTTACTCTTTGATATGGAGGTTCAGCAAGAATCCTTATTGCTTTGCATGACCCAATCTGATATACGTTCATGGAAAATACTGCAGAAAGTAAGACTCAATCCGCAGACATTCTCTCAGCGGATGCGATAAAATCCCT
>JAFZFW010000099.1 GCA_017555685.1 Methanocorpusculum sp. | reverse complement strand
CTCTAAAGGCGGCAGTTTTGTTCCGCTTATCGCGGAACTGCCGCACGATCGCTAACGCCCTCGCAGTTGGCTCGGGCGTATCTTTCCCCTATTAATTTCTGCCCGAGCCGACTGCGAGGGGCGAGGGAGCGAAGCGACTAAGCCAAAAGCAGGACCGAAGGGCATGCGAGGGCACTAGCGTGCCGCGGCTTCCGGCGATAAGCCGGAAAAGAAGCCGTGTATAGGCACGCGATTCGTGTCGATTCGCGTGGATTCGTGTTTTTCGAGTAAGGCGATAGTGTCGTGATGAATTATTGAATACGAGAGGTTTTCATGTAAAAATAGGAGAATTATTTTCTGAGCTGCAGAATGAGCTTGGAAACATTCTCTGCGAAGGTCTGTAAGGTCTGCATACCTTCTGCATCGCTGCCGACTTCTCCCGGAGCGTTTCCGAAGGCGATGTTCCAGTAGGTGGAACCGCAGACGGTCATGCCGGAGATGAAGAAGGACATGAGCATCTCCTGTAAGGTAGAGGTAAGTCCTCCGCGGCGTGCGACAACAACCGGACCTCCGACTTTTCCTGCAAGCCAGTTTCCGTTTTTGCGTGCTACCATGCTTGTTCTCTGCAGAAGGTTCATGACGTCACCGCGTGCAGTTCCGAAGTAGACCGGGGCACCGATGATGAATCCCTGTGCTTCTTTGATTGCCGGGAGCATCTCATTTAAGTCGTCCTGTAATGCACAGCAGTCCTGGGTGCCGCACTTTCCGCAGGCGATACAGCCCTGAATCTGCTTTCCGCGAAGGGTGATGATTTCAGCGGTTAAACCGTGCTTTTCGATTTCTTCTTTGCATACGTTTAATGCATATTCAGTATTACCGTTTGCACGGGGACTTCCGGAGATTAAAACAACATCTGCCATATGTGTATATGTCAGTTGTTAATGGATAAAAAAGGTGTGAAAAAAGGGATTAGATGTCGCCGGAAACAACACGGGTGTTTTTGCCCATGAGTTTTCCGCACTTGACTTTTCCAAGGACCAGGATGTTATTTCCCCGAACCTCTGCGGCAGAGACGTCCTTTCTCAGGAAAACATCGCCGGTACTGATAATCCGGTTTACGACTGCGCCGTCACAGATGCGCAGTTCTCCGCCCTCGGCAATAAGGTCTCCTTCAATAACACAGCCGCGGCAGATGACACCTCCGGTACAGGTGATATTGCCCTTCACATGAGATTCCGGACAGAGATAAATGCTTCCTGAGACCACAATGTCCTTCCAGAACTCCGTGCGCGGAGGAACCAGGAAGTCACCGTCAATTTTTACTGAACCCTCATAGTATGAGCCGCGTTCAGCCATGTGCAGTGAGTCTTGTACAAATATTACCATATCTATCCCTGAGAAGTATTCTTAACTATTCCTTTTACTTACTGAGTTATAAGTATATAGCCTGTAACATTATCTCACGGGCTAAGGGGAGGAAGTCCCCGCATGCCTGTCAGGCGTCGCGGGGATATGGGCGGTTAGAAGTATATAGCCTGTAACATTATCCCACAGGCTAAGGGGACGAAGACATCACAGGGATTCATCCTTCTATCCTATAAACCGCGTGAGAGCTGAGGAGACAAAGAACACCAGAATGGCGGCAAACATCCCGTACTTCATGTACCTGGCTGCCTTTGATGCCAGAATCTCTTCCGCTGTTTTTCCGGACAGCGCTTTTGCTGATACCCGGAGAAGATAGATATTCACTGCTGTGATGAGGAGGACATAGGAAATCCCCCAGTGAACTGCCGGAAGATAGGACGAGAGAACCGCACAAATCATACAGACTACAGCGGTAACAGCAGAGGCGCGGACGCCGACAAGCATCGGAAGTGTGTATGCTCCGGCTTTTCTGTCTCCTTCCATGTCCTCTGCATCCTTGATGATTTCCCGGGCAAGCGTTCCAAAGAAGGTCACCAGGAACAGCGGGGCGGTAATCAGGAAGGACTGTTCTCCCACAGCCATTCCGCCGAAAAGGAACACGCTTCCGGTAAGGTACGCCACGCAGACATTTCCTAAAACCGGCATCCGCTTAAAGCTGGTTGAGTACATAATCAGCAGCAGAATATTTACCGCTGCAAGCGCCGGACACCAGGGAAGTATCGGAAGCGAGAACAGAAAGCCTGCGGTAAAGAGAACAACAGTCAGAACAATAGTCCCGGGGATCGTTGCTTTTCCTGCAGGAATCGGTCTGTCCGGACGGTTAATCCGGTCAATGTCTGCGTCAAAACAGTCATTTACCGCATTTCCCGCTCCGCAGATAGCAGTTACTGCAAGGAAAAGAAGAAGTGCGACAATCAGCTCTGTACCTCCGCACATCCAGAACGCCACAGCCGCGGAAACCCCGGCCACTCCGGCATTTACCGGACGGGTGATTCTGAGATATCCTGCAAATGACATAGATACATATTCGTCTGCCCAATGGAAAAACCTGACAGTACAGAATCATGGAATAGGAAATCCTGACCAATATCTGCTACCCGGGAGCTAAGCCTAAGGCGCACGCTCCCAAGGGTCGCAAGCCTGCGGCTTGCTCATGGCTTAGTCACTTCGTTCCCTCGCCCGTCGCGGGGATATGAACTATGGAAAACTCTAATAGTATCGATACACAAATTATGAGCATACATTTTGGACATATAGCCAAGCCAGGATATGGCATCAGCCTCCTAAGCTGAAGATCCAGGGTTCGAATCCCTGTATGTCCGTGATTTTTATGGATCTGCACGAAATAACCGAAGGAAGCACGACTTTTTACGCACCAGTTCAGGATGAGAACGCAGAGTTCCCGCCGGGATCTGCACCGGTGTTTTACAATACCAGAATGGAATTTAACCGCGATATGACGATTCTTTTAATGAGCGTCATTCGCCCGGAAGAATATCTTGATTCTATGGCTGCAACCGGAATCCGCGGCCTGCGCGTTGCAAACGAAGTCCATGTTCCGGCGATAATCAACGACTTTAATCCGACTGCAGTACAGATTATCGAAGAGAACGCAAAGCGCTTCGATGAGGACATCCGCGTAACCTGTGATGACGCAAACCGCCTGATGTGCTCCGGCAGATATGATGCAGTTGACCTTGATCCGTTTGGAACGCCGATGCCGTTTTTAGACAATGCCTGCCGCGCGGCAAAACGGTATCTGTTTGTTACCGCAACAGATACCGCCCCGCTCTGCGGAGCACACTTAAAAGCAGGTCTTCGCCGGTACTTCTCCACGCCAATCAACACCGAGTACCACTCGGAAGTCGGCCTGCGTATGATGATGGCAGCCATGGCCCGTGAGCTCGTAAAGTATGACCGCGGCATGGAGCCGATCTTATCATTTGCAAAGAATCACTACTACCGCTCGCACGTAAAGATTATCCCGAAGGTACCGGCAGCGGACGCAACCATGGGTGAGATTGGATTTATCCATGAATGCCCCAACTGCCTCTACCGCTCGGAGGAAAAAGGTTCCCTGCTCCCGACCGAAGAGACCTGTCCGTACTGCGGAGCAAAGACGCTGCCGATCGGCCCGCTCTGGATGGGCAAACTGCAGGGCGAGGGCATTATCGACTCCATGCTCGAAAACCTGCCTTCCATGCAGTTTGGAACCGGACGCCAGATGGAGAAGTTCCTCAATATCTTAAAAGACGAACCCGAATGCGGATTCTTCTATGATTACCACGCAATCTGCCGCGACATCCGCGTATCTCCGCCGAAGATGGAAGCTCTCATCGAACGGTTAAACGAGATGGGGTACAGAACCGCAAAAACCCATTTCCACCCGACAGGCATTAAGACGGCAGCATCTCTTGGCGTTCTGATGGAAGTCCTGCAGAACTGGGAATAATTTTTTCAAAAAAGATAACGGGAAACTCCCGATTATAAAATCGGCTCACCCTTCTTTTTCTCAAAGCGGGCAAGAACACTTTTTTTCAGATCAATTT
>JAFZFW010000098.1 GCA_017555685.1 Methanocorpusculum sp. | reverse complement strand
CCTTAAACCGTTTACGCGAGGACAACATGACGATGTATAACGTCATGGAGTTCTCCGCAGAGAATGACATGGTCGCCCGCGAGTGGACGAACGGCTTTGCCTTAACCCGCGAAATGGCTGACCTCTTACTGGCAGCTGAGGGCGGAAGCTCAGCGATTCCTGCCGCGTTCTTAACCATGCTTTCCCGCCACTTAGATACATTTGTCATCAAGAAGTTCGGACCGGCAACGGCTGAGGAGCTGAGAAACTCTGCGATGATGGCATGCAATGGACGGCTTTCCACGGAGATTCTGGATGCCTGGTGTCTGATGGAGGGAATCAATCCGGGATCTCTTGCTGACATCTGTATTGCAGGAATCTTTGTCGCACTCATCGAGGGATGGGAATGGGATTACTGAGCGTTGGAATCAACGAGATTATTGCGGTCACGAAGGATAACGCGGCACCTATCGGAATCATTCTGCGGGAAGGACAGTGCCCGAAGATGATTCTCTTTAAAGGCTCGAAGACCGAGGAGAACATCAGAAAATACGGATGGGTTACGGCAAACTTTGTCTCCAAAGCATCTCTGTATGCCCGCTACGCATTCGGGGACGTACGCGGAGATGAACTCACTGCCGAAGGCGATATGCAGCGGCTCACAGAAGCTGATGCCTGGATTGGCTTTACGGCAGAAGTGGTCAACGAGACAGAGCAGACCTATCTGGTTGACTTAACTCCGGTCTCTGAAACGGTTCTGACACCCGGTATTCGCCGGGTAAACCGCGGATTCGATGCAGTAATCGATGCAACGGTTCATGCTACCCGCTATGTGTTTAACCATTCCGCAGAGCTCCGCGAACGGATTTGCTATGACTTCGAGCTGATTCGCAAGTGCGGAGGCGAGGACGAACTGGCAGCAAAGAAGCTGTTAGAGGATGCAACAGAGATACATTTATAAGTAAGGATTGATTTCGCGAAAGTGCCAAACAGGCATTTAAAACACGCGAAATCAAAATCAGACTCTTATTATCCTTTCTTTTTTCGATGATTTTTCACCATACAGGGCACTTTCGCACCGCGCGGTCAGGGGTTTATATACTCCTCTGTCGAAGTATGATGTGTAATGTCAGAGCTGACCCGGAAAATCGAACAGGCAACACGGACGCCGTTTTTTGACCAGACCGGCAGATCAGAGGGAAAAACACACCACTGCGAACCTTTGAAGATTCTGCTGGAAGGCACATGCTCATTTGACTGTGCATACTGTGAGGTCTGCACAAAAAAGAAGGGCATCAGTTTCACCCCTGAGGAGATGGCGCACGGATTCCTGGAACTTCACCGGGAAGGAAGAGTCGGCGGACTGCTCTTAAGTACCGGGATTCCCCGGGGAGATACAGACTTAGGAATGGAACGTCTGACAGAAACAGCCCGGTTAATACGGAAAGGAGGATTTACCGGCTATCTGCATCTCAAAGTTCTTCCCGGAGCGTCGCGTTCTGATATTGCCGAGATTGCGAAGTATGCGACACGATTAAGCATTAATCTTGAGGCACCGGATGCCCCGCATCTCGCAGAGCTTGCAACAGTCAAAGAGTACAAATCCGATCTGCTGCTCCGTCACAAATGGCTGGCAGAGATTATGCCGCATAAACACTCAACCCAGTTTGTGGTTGGCGCCGCAGATGAAACAGACGCGGATATCTTCAAGACTGTTATGACGAGCTATGAGAAATACAACCCGGCAAGGGTTTACTACTCCGCGTTTCATGCTATTTCAAACACCCCCCTTGAGACTCATGAAAATACTCCTGTCTGGCGGGCAAACCGCTGGTATCAGGTTGATGCCCTGCTTCGGCTTTACGGATATACGAGGCAGGAAACATCTCCTGTTTTTGATGAAGAAGGAATGCTGCTCAACACTGACCCGAAGGTCCTTCTCGCCCGCCGTCTGCCGCAGATAAACCCGGCGGAAGCAGACTTCACCGAACTTATCCGCGTTCCGGGCATCGGTCCGGTCTCTGCACAGCGGATTGTACAGGCACGTGATACCGAAGATGTGCGAAACCCCCGGATTCTCCGTGACTTAGGTGTTGTTATGAAGCGTGCACTTCCCTATCTGTCGCTTGGCAGAACAAAGCAGATGCGGCTCTCAGCATTTGCGTGAAAAAAAGGGTTTTAGATAATGACGGTATTTCCCGGATGCAGAAGCTCGGCTTTCATTCCGGTGGTCAGCTCAATTGCCCGTTTGAACTCTGTTAAATCCTGCTCGATTGCAGGGAACGTATTGTAATGCATCGGAATCACCAGCGGAGCACCGACAAACTCTGCTGCCATCATCGCCTCGGCAGGTCCCATCGTGTAGTGTCCTCCTGCCGGAAGCAGAGCAGCGTCCGGGTGATAGAGAGAACCAATGAGTTTCATATCCGAAAACAGCCCGGTATCACCTGCATGATACACGCATGCTCCATCCATCTGTACTACAAATCCGCATGGATCGCCCATATAGACCGGCACACCATTCTCCTCAAGTGAGTTGGAGTGCTCAGCATGCACCATAGTGATTCTGACACCGTCATCTTCTGCAGTTCCGCCGATATTCATCCCGACCGCATCGACGCCTTTTTTCCGAAGCCACCCGGCAAGTTCATGGGATGCATACGTCTTCGGGAACTTTTCTGCAAAATCCCCTAAGTGGTCGCCGTGTGCATGAGTTATCAGCACAATATCTGCATCGATATTTTCCCCTAACGGCATGGGGTCAATGACAATTTTCTTCGAGCCTGAAAGGATGAAACAGGCGTGTCCTGCAAACGTAATCTCCATGATTACTTGTATGCAAACGACTGCTTTATGTCTTTCGGCAAAGTACCGTATGATTCATATTTTGCCGTGACCAACCTGTAAGAACTATGTATCGCGTTGTCGAAAACCCGACCCACCAAAAGCTCCTGATGCTGATTTCAGCGTTTGCCATCTTTATGGACAGCCTGGACAGCTCGATTGTCAATGTCGCCATGCCGGTAATTGCCGCAGAGTACGGTGTTGACATCTCTGCCGGTTCCTGGATTGTGATGGCATATCTGCTGATTATGGCAGGATTTATGCTGGCGTTCGGACGGGTTGCAGACAACGGAAAAATCCGCGAGGTGTTCTCAATCGGATTTTTCATCTTCGCGGCAGGCTCTCTTCTCTCCGCTCTTGCCCCGACACTTGCTGTAATGATTGGTGCCCGTGCACTGCAGGGCCTTGGTGCCTCGATGATTGCAGCCGCGGCCCCGCTTCTTGTGACCCGCTTCCTGCCGGAAGGAAAGCGCGGCCTTGGTATGGGTGTGATTGCAACGACCGGAGGAGTTGCCTTTACCTTCGGCCCGCCTCTTGGCGGACTGCTTACTGCATTCCTTTCCTGGCACTGGATCTTCTTAATCAACGTCCCGATTGGAATCGCGGCAATCGCCTTTGCCCGTGCTGTCATTCCAAAACCGGCTAGCAAACCGCAGAAGAAACCGTTTGACTGGAAGGGAACCTGGCTGATGTTTGCCGCAATTGCATCTATTATCCTCTTCCTCGAAAGAGGACCGGTTCTCGGCTGGACCAGCATTGAAAGCATCGTAACCGGAACTGTCTTTGCAGTCTCGCTTGTCTGGTTTATCCTCCACGCACTTCGGTCGGATAATCCGCTCTTAAACGTCAGAATCTTTACGAGCTGGAAGTTCAGTGCAGTCTCGGTCTCTTATCTGTTAACGTGTGGAGTGTTTGCCGGTGTCATGTATATGGTCCCGTACTACATGCAGACATCGCTCTCGCTGGATGCCGCAGTCTCCGGCTTCCTGCTGATGATTTCAGCCGTGATTACCGCTCTGGTCGGCATCCCTGTCGGAGCATGGAGCGACAGAATCGGCTGCAGAGTTCCGTGCATCTTAGCAGCCCTCTTCCGTATCTCCTTCTGTCTGATTCTGCTGTTTATCCTGCCGGAATGGGGCGTCATCGCACTGATTCCTGCCCTTGTCTGTATGGGCTTTGCCTTCGGTATCTCCGGCGGCCCTGCAACAACCCGTATTGTGCAGTTCTCACCAAAGGGCGAAGAAGGGGCCGGAACAGCGGTGATGATTACCGCAGACTTCCTTGGCGGAGTGATTGGCGTTGCTGCATATGTGGTGATGTTTGCCTTTGCTGTACCAACATCAGTTGGTATCCCAGTCGCTGAGCTTTCCGCAGATCTGTTCTTAACCGGATTCCATGCAACAGCAGCCCTTGGTCTGGTGTTTGGTATCATCACGCTGATTCTCTCAGCTGCGGTTCCGAACCTTCTTGCCCGGCGCGAGGGGGAGAATGCGGACGCTGACCAGGCATGATTTAAAGGGTTTATAAGGAAACATACACGCAAGTATTATGAGGTCAGCGACTTCATTAATATAAGCATGGATGAAAATGAATATTCTTCTCTGAAGATTGAAAATATTGTTGCTTCCGGTGTTATCGCAGACGAGATTGATCTCGCTGAAATTTCCAGCAAGATCGAGGGCTGTGAACTCAACACCAAGCGCTTCCCGGGAGCAGTGTACCGCATCGACGAGCCGCGCATGGCTTCTCTTATCTTCTCCTCCGGAAAGGTCGTATTAACCGGTATCAGAAATGAAGAGTCTCTTGGCGAAGGTTTAAACAAGGTCCTCTCTTCCTTAAAGGAAGCAGGTGTCAATATTCTTCCGGTCCCGAAGGTCGCAGTCACCAACATCGTCTGTTCCTACGATATCGGCCGCTTCATCAACTTAAACCGCGTTGTCGCAAAACTTTCCTTAGAAGCAATCGAGTACGAGCCGGAACAGTTCCCGGGACTTGTCTACAGAATCAGAGATCCGAAGATTGTCGCTCTCCTCTTCTCCTCCGGAAAGATCATCTTAACCGGCGGTAAGAACTTAACTGATGTAAAGAAGGGTCTTGATGTCTTAGAAGCAAGCATCAAAGACGTTCTTGCAGAACAGAAATAAATCTTATATTCTTTTTTTTTTCTTTTAGTATGCACAACTGTCTAAAGCTAAGGCGTTAGCCGCATGTTCCTTCGGGTCACAAGCCTGCGGCTTGCTCATGGATTACGCAGGAATATGGGAAGGTGAAAAATAGTATTACTCTCTGATTTACTCAGAGATGTAATTGTCAAAATAGCCCTGAATCAGGACAATTGGAGTTCCTTTGTCACCGCTTCCGGAGGTTAAGTCACACAGGGATCCGATTAAATCGGTAAGTCTTCTCGGAGTCGTACCCTGTGATGCCATACTGCCGGTGAGATTTTCCTTCTTTGTGCGGATGGAGTTCTTGATTGCTTCTTTTAACTCATCGCCTGCAAGGTTTGCAAAGTCATTGTCAGCTAAGTATTTCAGCTTTAACTCGTTCGGCTGGCCGGAGAGTCCTGCAGTGTATCCCGGAGAGACAACCGGATCTGCAAGTTCCCAGATCTTTCCCATCGGGTCCTTGAATGCACCGTCTCCGTAGACCATAACCTCAACAACCTTACCGGTCTTCTCCAGAATTACCTGCTGAACTGCCTCGACAAACGGCTGGCAGTTTCTCGGGAACAGCTTGAGCTTGTCCTCGGTTGCCTTGTTGGAACCAAGCAGACCATACTGGTCATTGTATCCGCTTCCCTCAATCGGTGCAGTCATAATATCGTCAAGACCTAAGACAATCTCTGCTCCTGCATCCTTTAAGAGACGCTTGGTTCTCTCGCGGGTGTGAATATCACAGGTTAAGACACGCTTTGCATACGGAAGAACTGCGCGGCAGTCGTTTGCAAAGAGAACCTCGACCTCTGCCCCGCATCCGCGGATTAAATCAGAGTAGTAATCAATGTAATCGACACCGGTGAACGGGTGCAGACAGCAGCCGAACAGCTCACGGTACTTCTCAAGCGTTAATACATCAGAATATGGATTAATTCCCTTCTCATCAAGCTGATCCCAGGAGATAAGGTGGTTTCCAACCTCATCAGACGGGTAAGACAGCATCAGAACAACCTTTTTAGCACCTTTTGCAATACCGCGCAGACAGATTGCAAAGCGGTTGCGGGAAAGAATTGGGAAAATAACACCGATAGTCTCCCCTCCCAGCTTCTCGCGGACATCGGAGGCAATATCTTCGACGGTTACGTAATTATCCTGTGCGCGGGCAACAACTGCCTCGGTCACCGCAACAACATCGTGATCCTGCAGGGAAAAGCCCTCGGATTCTGCCGCAAGGAAAACTGAGTCCGTTACAATTTTCGTCAGGTCATCCCCGCTCCGGATAATCGGTGCGCGGATACCACGAACAACGGTTCCTACCATTCTTTCCATAGTAAAAAATCTCCTACTAACGTATGTAAATAATCAGGTTTAAAGATTACCGAGTGAGGTATTTTCCCCTGCCTGCAGGGCGGTAAAACACATCCCCTTATAATGAGAGAGAACCAATATAGTTCTTCATGATTAACGTAGGTGTCCTTGGTGCCACCGGAGCTGTCGGACAGCGTTTTGTCCAGCTCCTCGCAAACCACCCATGGTTCAATTTAACCACGCTTACCGCATCCGAGCGTTCCGCCGGAAAGACATACGGCTCTGTTGTCAACTGGCGTCTCGACTCCCCGTTCCCGGAATCCGTCGGTGAATTAGTTGTCTCCCCAACAACTGTCGACGCAGTAAAGGACTGTGATATCGTCTTCTCCGCAATGCCGGCAGATATCGCAACCCAGCTCGAGTTAGATATCGCAAACGCCGGAGTAGGCGTCTGCAGTAATGCAAGTTCCCACAGAATGACTGAGGATGTCCCCTTAATGATCGCCGAGGTCAACCCGGAGCACGCGGCATTAATCGATGTCCAGCGCGAGAAACGCGACGGATTTATCGTAACAAACCCGAACTGTTCGACTATCATGCTCGCAACCGCTCTTGCCCCGCTTCGCAAGTTCGAGTTTACCAATATCAATGTTGCAACCATGCAGGCAATCTCCGGCGCAGGATTCGACGGCGTCCCGGCATTTGGAATCTACGACAATGTAATCCCCTACATTGGCGGAGAGGAAGAAAAGATGGCACGCGAGGCAAACAAGATTCTCGGAACCTTCGAGAACGGCAAGATTACCGGTGCTCCGTTTACCGTCTCTGCCTCCTGCAACCGTGTCCCGGTTATCGACGGCCACACCTTAAACGTCTGGATTGACGTCAAAGCCTCTGTCGACGAAGTCGTTGACGCATTCAAGACCTGGGAAGCACCGTTCAAAGGACTTCCGACCCAGCCGGAAAAGAGTGTATTATACTTAGACGAGGATAACCGTCCGCAGCCGCGCCTTGACAGAAACAGAGGAAACGGTATGACGGTTTCTGTCGGCAGAGTCAGAGACGGCATCCGCTTTGTCGCCATGGGCCACAACACCATCCGCGGAGCAGCCGGTGCTTCTGTCCTGAATGCTGAACTTCTGCATACCTTAAAATACATCTGAGTCTCATGCAGGACAACATCGTCTTTGTTGGAACAAAACCGGTAATGAACTATGTCTTAGCTGTTGTTACCCAGTTCAACAGCGGAGTAGATGAAGTTATCATTAAAGCCCGCGGCAAATCCATCGTTCGTGCAGTGGATACCGCAGAGCTTGTTACCCGGCAGTTCCTGACCGGTGTCGTGAAAAAACAGGTGTCCATTTCCACTGATTCCGTCGAGACCGAGGCAGGCTCGACGAATGTTTCAGCGATTGAAATCATCTTAGGACACTAACCCTTTTTTATGAATCTGACCGCGGTTGGAATCCTGGCAGTGGTTTTCCTGCTGATTATGATCCGCCGGGTTGGAACGTTTCGTCTTCCCATCTGGGGAATTATGACAGCAGGAGCGGGAGCAGCGCTGATCTTCCAGACGATTTCCCTGCCGTCAGCGATTGCTTCGATTCAGTTGGATGTGCTGGCGTTTTTGTTCGGGATGTTTGTGTTCGGCGCAGCGCTTGACGCATCCGGCCTGCTTCACCGGCTGGTTCTCAAAGGATTTACGAAGGCCGCAGACAGACGGCAGATTCTGCTGATTTTCATGCTGACAACAGCGCTTGCCTCCGCTCTTTTCATGAACGATACAGTGGCGGTAATCGCTTCCCCGATTGCGCTGTTTTGTGCAGCAAAGTTCCGGATTCCGGTTATCCGCATGCTTCTGGCGCTGTGTTTTGCCGTTACCTTCGGAAGTGCGGCGACACCTATTGGAAACCCGCAGAACCTGCTGATTGCCCTCTCCGGCATCCCGGATGCGTTTGTAACCTTTGCCGTCTACCTTGCCGTCCCGTCCGTTCTCTGCCTGCTTCTGTCCTACTGGTTCCTTGCCCGCGGAATCCCGGCAGAGCCGGTTGAACCGGAGGCCGCAGGCCCTGTCCGTGACCCGGCGCTTGCGAAGCTTTGTACGGTAAGCTTTGTACTGATTCTGCTGTGCGTTGCCATCCGGATTGCCGGTTCGTTCTTCGGCATTTCCGTGTCGTTTATCTGGATTGCCGCGGCGGCAGCCCTTCCGCTTCTGCTGTTTTCCAAACAGCGCCTGCAGCTTATCAAAGCCGTAGACTACCGCACGCTGGTCTTCTTTGCGGCGATGTTTATCCTAATGGAAGCAGTCTGGGAAAGCGGGGTCTTACAGGTCCTGCTTCCGGAGACGCTGACAGCCTCTGTCCCGGTGATGATTACAGCCGGTGCGGTTGTTTCGCAGTTTGTCTCCAACGTGCCGTTTGTCTTAATGGTTCTCCCGCTCCTGGAAACCGCTGCGGCATCAGTGCCTTTGTATATGGCAGCGTCTGCCGGATGTACCGCGGCAGGCACTCTGACGATTCTTGGTGCAGCCTCGACGATAATTGTAATCCAGCGCGCAGAAAAAGACGGGCAGACGCTGTCATTTCTGACGTATCTCAAAGCCGGAATCCCGGTAACGCTGCTTTCAATTCTGGTGTATTCTCTTTGGATATGGATTATCAGCATTTTGTAGCAGGTATTTGCCATAAATTGCTGTTTCGTTGTAAAGGAAATGTTTTATCATCTCAAATAACGTAGTAGAATATGGAGGCTGGATTCCAACGCATCAAAAATATTTCCAGTACTCCGCAATATAACGAGGTTGTGGTGGTTTTGGATTGTTTTCCACCACAACTTCATTCTCCTGTTCTGTTTTTGCTTTTCTGCTATCGGAATCTATATGTTTTCCTTCGGCGAATACTCCTTTCATGATTGATAAGGCGGCTCTGCGTTTTGAACTCAAAGAGAGAAGATTTGCCCTGAGTCTTGCAGAACGGCGGGAAAAGGGATGTGCGATAACAGCCCTTGCTGAAGAGTATCTCTGCTCAAAACAGCGTATCCTAGCCTACGCCGCCAAGGATCCGGAAGTGGAGACCCTGGTCTTAATCAACCGTCTGCTTGCGGAAGGAAAGATGGTTGCCGTCCCAATTATCGAAAAGGAGACGCGGACGCTTCGCCTCTCACGGCTTGAGTCAGTCCGTGACTTGGAGCCAGGAACCTTTAATGTCCCCGAACCCCTGTCTCATGAGCTCCCGGTAAAACCGGCGGAAATCGAGGCCGTCCTGCTTCCGCTTCTCGGCTTTGACCGGGCAGGAAACCGCATCGGATACGGGGCCGGATACTACGACCGGTTCCTTTCCGCAAACCCTCATCTGGAAAAAATCGGCCTTGCCTATTCCTGCCAGGAAGTTCCCGAAGTACCGGTCGAGGAAACAGACATCAGCCTTGATGCCGTCATCACCGAAGAAGGCATCATCACCTTCTAACCCGCTTTTTTCCATAACTATTTAATCATCCACATACGATTTTTAGATACGAATGTCTCTTGCAAAAACTGCTGAACAAATCAAAACCATGGAGATACGCGGAGCCGGAAAAATTGCCCGCGAAGCAGCCGCTGCCCTTCGCGACCATGCTGATACTCTGCCGAAAGCAGGCCTTGCCGCGTTTCTTTCAGAGATGGATGCCGCAGCGGAACTGCTGCTTGCAACGCGTCCTACCGCAGTGTCTCTTCCCAATGCCGTTCATCTCGTGCTCAACGGAATTTCTGCAGCAGAAACCGAAGAGGAAGCACGCCGTCTGGTAAAAACCCAGGCAGACCGGTTCATCCAATCTTCTACTGATGCCCTGCAGCGTATCGCAGAAATCTGTGCCGCCCGCATCAAAGACGGCATGACGGTGATGACGCACTGCAACTCCAAAGCAGCCCTTGCCGGAATCCTGCTCGCCACAGAGCAGGGTAAAAACATCTCGGTAATCGCCACCGAAGTCCGCCCGTGGAACCAGGGGCTGCTGACCATCAAAACCTTAAACGATCATGAAATCCCGACCACCTATATTGTGGATTCAGCAGTCCGTACCTTTATGAAAGAGGCCGACCTGGTAATCGTCGGCGCAGATGCTGTTACCGTCTCGGGAGCAGTGGTCAATAAGATTGGTACATCCCAGATTGCCCTCGCGGCACATGAAGCACGCAAAAATGTGCTCGTTGCCGCAGAGACCTACAAGTTTGCTCCGCAGACCCTCTACGGACAGCATATCGAGATTGAGGAACGCCCCGCATCCGAGGTTCTTGCAGATGATATCGCCGAAACGCTTCCGTTCGTGACCGTCAGAAACCCGGTCTTCGACGTCACCCCGGCACGCTACATCGACCTCATCGTCACCGAAGCAGGCGCTGTTCCCCCGGCTGCCGCGTACACGATTATGAAAGAGCATCTCGCATTTGACGACCTGGAGAGATCATGAAAGATTTACTCGCAACTTACTACTTCCGCCCCAAAGCAGGGGTGGACGCTGCCTATGCAGCAAACGCACTTCGCGAAGAGCAGACCACCGGAACCTGGACTGATTTGTCCACCGTAAACGACAGGACAGCATATGTTCATGCATTAGACGGCTCGGTTGAAGACTTAATCGAACTCCCTGACGGCGGATACCTCACAAAGATTTGCTTCCCGTACGAGATTTTTGAGAAAGGCAATATTCCGCAGTACTTATCTGTAATCGCCGGAAATCTCTTTGGCTTAGGAAAGCTCGACGCAGTAAGACTCGTTGACATAGACCTGCCGGAAAACCTCGCAGGATGCGGTCCGAAATTTGGTATCGATGGTGTCAGAAAAATCGTCGGTACTGAAGTATCCTGCCGCCCGCATATTGGAACCATTATCAAGCCGAAGGTCGGGTTAAATCCGAAAGACACTGCACAGGTTGCCTATGAAGCAGCCCTTGGCGGTCTTGACTTAATCAAAGATGATGAGACCTTAACAAACCAGACCTTCTGCCCTCTCTTCGAACGTCTTGAGGCGGTCATGGATGCGCTTGACCGTGCAAAGGACGAGACCGGAAAACAGGTTCTCTACGCGGTAAACGTGACAACCGGCGGAGACAAAATTGTCGAGCTTGCCCACAAGGCGGTATCTGCCGGGGCAAATATGCTCATGGTCGATGTGCTGACAGCCGGATTCTCAGCAATCCAGGCGCTGGCAGAAGACCCCGCAATCAATGTCCCGATTCATGTCCACCGGACGATGCACGGGGCACTGACCAGAAACCCGCATCACGGAATTGCCATGCGGCCGATTGCAAAGCTCGTCCGTTCCGCGGGCGGAGACCAGCTGCATACGGGCTCGGTCTCCGGTAAGATGGGCAGCAAAGCAGGTGAGGTTATCGCTGATAACGCAGCGATTACTTCCCCTGCCGGTCACTTAAAGCCGGTTTTCCCGGTCTCTTCCGGCGGCCTGCATCCGGGAAAGGTTGCAGCAGAAATTGCAAAGCTTGGAACGGACATCGTTTTACAGGCAGGAGGAGGAATCCACGGACATCCGGGCGGAACAACAGCCGGAACCCGTGCGATGCTTCAGGCAGCAGAGGCCGCTGTCCTGGGCATTCCAGCCCGCGAGTACGCGGTATCACATCCTGAATTAGCTGCCGCCATTGCAAAATGGGGCGACTCATAACACAGTACGAGGACCTATGATTATCAACTTTGACGAAATGGAAGAAACCGCTGCAGCAAACTTCTTCGGCGGAGAAAAAGAGTACCGTTCACGGATGCACATCGATGAGATGGGAAAGATTGTAATGGGGCGCCTGATTCCCGGGGCATCCATTGGTCTGCACACTCACGAGACCAACTGCGAAGTGATGTACTTCTTAGAAGGAGAGACAACTGTTCTCTACAACGGCGAGACGCTGAAACTTCACGCAGGCCAGGTACACTACTGTCCGAAGGGACAGTCCCACACGCTGAAAAACGAAGGCGAGACCGATGCAGTATTCTTTGCGGTACTGCCAAACTCCCCGTAACTTTTTTTACCCCGCATCAGAGTCTTTATCCGCCTTTGGATGCAATATGTAAGATATGCAGGCATCTCCTGATATCTGGATTGAGAAATACCGTCCGAAGACCTTAGATGAAGTCTCCGGACAGCAGGAAATCGTTGAGCGGTTAAAGACCTATGCCGCCGCAAAATCCCTTCCGCACCTGTTATTCACCGGAACTGCGGGTATTGGAAAAACCACCTGTGCAGTAGCACTCGCCCGCGAGATGTTTGGCGATACCTGGAGCATGAACTTCCGCGAGTTAAACGCCTCTGACGAGCGTGGTATTGATGTAGTCCGAACGCAGATTAAGCAGTTTGCCCGTACTTCCCCGTTAGGCGATGCGGAGTTTAAGATTCTCTTCCTGGACGAAGCCGATGCGTTAACCAATGATGCACAGGCAGCGCTTCGCAGAACGATGGAGAACTATGCCGAGACCTGCCGCTTTATTCTCTCCTGCAACTATTCATCCAAAATCATCGATCCGATCCAGAGCAGATGTGCCATTTACCGTTTCCGCCCGCTGACCGAAGACGCTGTCCGTGAGGAGATGGACAGAATCGCCAAAGCGGAGGGAATTGTGATTGAAGAGGATGCCTATCAGGCAATCACCTATGTTGCCCAGGGAGATATGCGAAAAGCAATCAATGCACTGCAGGGCGCAGCAATTGTGGCAGACTCAGTGACCGCAGCAAATGTCTATGCGGTAACGTCTACCGCAAAGCCGGAGGAGATTTCGATGCTTGTCGCCCTCTGTAAAGAAGGCGACTTCGAGACCTCTGAGCGGATGCTGCATATGCTGATGTACGACAAAGGAATCGCGCCAAACGAGCTCTTGAACCAGCTCTACCGCGAAGTCTCTGCAGCAAAAGAGCTTGACCGCCGCGTGAAGACGGATTTAATCGACGCTATCGGAGAGACGGATTTCCGCTTAAGCGAGGGAGCAAACGCAGACATCCAGATGGATGCCTTAATTGCAAAGTTTATCAAAATCTGGATGGAGTAATAGAATCTGAGAGCTTTGGATGCTCTGAGGTTTTTTCTTTTTTTTTTTGTGTGTGTGTAGAGAGATTATCTCACACTTTGTACGCATGGTTTTGCGAGGGAAATACACTCATGAAGTTTCACTCCAAACCTACCGTATAAAAACCTCTATTAGATTTCTTTTACAGTGATTGGGAATCTCTGTCCTTACTCATGAAACACGAATCCACGCGAATCGCCAGTCCTTCGGACTTGCTCACGGCCCGAGCAAGGCTCATAGTGACTTTCGACCCTCAGGGGCATGCGGCTAACGCCTTAGCCCCAAACCTCAGAACCACGCATCAAGAGTAGCCTGACCCTTCTTTGCCCCGAGACGCTCTAAACCGGCGTCCACTCTCTCGCGGGTGAATCCATGCTCCTCGCTGAGAATCTCCAT
>JAFZFW010000097.1 GCA_017555685.1 Methanocorpusculum sp. | reverse complement strand
CCTCAGTTCCACTGATCTTTTCGACTTCACTGGTGAACGTCGGGTCGCTGTCTTCGGCAGGACGGTAGTAACGGTCAGCCAGACGGGCTGCAAGAGCAGCATCTTTGTAGGATTTTGCGCTTGTCATGATGTTCACTCCAGATTCTTGGTCTCAACCTGACCAAACTTCTTCTCAACAAGTTTGCTGGTTCTTGGGACAAGCATCTTTGCTGCGATCTTCTTGAAGAGGTCGGTCTCCTTACCCTTAACGTTGATGCCGGTTCTCTTGAGAACGATTGCATCTTCAGACGGACATGCGTTGACACATGCACCGCAAAGGATACAGAGGTCCTTGTTTACTGCGATATTGTCCTCAATGCTGTCGCGTTTCAGCTGGGTTGCCGGAACCGGGGACGGGAGGTAGATTGCATTACACGGACAGACATCAACACAAGTTGAACATCCACCCGGACACTTGGAAGAATCAAAGATGATATCTCCTTCGAAGAACTTCTTGATGGTAACTGCTTCCTCCGGACAGACCTGAGAACACCAGGAACAGGTGACACAGTCTTCCTTCTTGATGGAAACAGAGCCTGCGAGCTTTGCGTTAACTTTTAAAACACGCTCGACAGTGATTGCTTTCTGTGGACATGCGTCAGCACAGACATTACATGCGTCACAGAGTTCGTTGTTCCAGATGACATCTCCCTCTACTGCTACCTTGGTAGAGATGAACGGTGCACGTTCAAGAGTGAGTGCCGGACATAAGGAAGTACAGATTCCGCATGCGGTACATTTTTCTTTGTCAACGGTGAGTTTGGTCTCAGCGTCAAGTGCTGCATGACGTGGAACTTCTCCGCCTTCGCCCTCGTATGCCGGGACGTCACGGACGATTGCATCACGCGGACATGCTGCGCTGCAGGTCTCACAGCGGACACACTTCTCATCGTTGATTTCAGCGGTATAGTCGTATTCCGGGAAACCTTCCTGCTCCTTGATCGGGAGGCTTGGTTCACCGTCTACTTCCACTGCAAGGGAGTTAAACGGACACAGGATTGTACATACACCACAGTAAGAACACTTTGCCGGGTCTACGACAATCGGTGCCTTGTCAGTTGCACCACGGATTGCTGCACCGACCATACCGAGGGTAATTGCTTCCTTCGGACATGCGTCTGCACAGATACCGCAACCTGCACACTTGGATACGTTTAACACGAGGTGGGAAACTTTCTTCAGGAGACGCTGCTCCATAATGACAGTTTCGCCTTCGACCTTCGTGGAGAATTTTGGAAACATTGTGCTCATTGCCATAACTATTCCTCTCCTTTAGTGCCCCTCAGCGACTGCTTCTGACTTGGCAAAAGAGTCAAGGGACGCTACAAGTCTTATTACGCTGTATGGGCATGCTTCGACACAGACACCGCAACCTGCACACAGTTCTTTGTTGAAGTCAAGGGAGATTGCCTTGCCGTTCTGAACTAAGTAAATCTTGTCAGTGGTGACCGGATCTACTGTGCAGAGTTCCAGTGCGTTGACCGGACATGCAACAACACAGTTGTTACATCCTGTACAACGCTCCATGTTGATATGCATTGCAAATGCCATTGCTTATATGCACCAGCCTTCGATAACTAGGATCGACTATTATTATTCGTTGACGAATCTATAAATACGTTGTCGACCCGCGTCTGAAAAATAATAGTGGGTTTGACACACACACCCTTAATTTGACACAAGTCAGTATATAATAGCTACGAAAACATTAATAACAGCTATTATTGATTGGTACAACAATCAAAACCCAGTCGCATGAACGCAGGAAGAAATTTCACCGGATTCCCAAAGAATGGACAGGACAGAATCTGCTGTATACAGGAGAGAAAAACACCGGCGACCGGAGAACCGGCAGCCTGAAAAAAGTTGGGTTAAGTACCCGGTTCTTACTCGACAATGATTGCCGGCTTGAACGGTAATGCGGACTTTGCCTTTGCGTGTCCGCTGGTCTCGGCTGCAACAACCTCGACAGTGAGTCCGGTCTCTTTCTCGACGAACTCTTTTGCTGCGGTAAAGACTGCAACCTCATCAACGCCTTCAGCGATTGCAGAGACAAGTTCCGGTGCAAGGGAGTGAACGAGCTTGACAGTCTGCTGTGCGGCATCGGTTGCTTCCTTACCCTTTGCACGGAGTGCCTCGTTTGCCATGACGGACTTAACGACATTGCGCTTGTCCTCTGCACCGGCAACAATCTTGAAGACATCCTTCTTCCACTCCGGAGCAATGCAGAGAGTGACCTTCTTTGCCTCAATCTGGACGAGCTTTAAGATAGACTGAATGTCTTCAACGGTTCTCTGGAGAAGCTCTTCAGAGACCTCGACAGCCTTGTTAATCTTTGCTTCATCTGCAACCGGCCAGTCTGCGAAGGAGACGATGCCTTCGGTGTCGCGTCCGGTCTTCTTCCAGAGTGCTTCTGCGGTGTACGGGATGACCGGAGCCATTAAGCGGATCCACTGGGACATGACATCCTTAACAACAGCACCCTGAGCTGCTCCTGCTAAGCGTCTGCGGTACCATGCAAGGTCAGAGACAACACCATTGTATGCCTCCTGCAGTGCCTGTCTGGTCTGGAATGCGGTAAGGCACTTGGTTGCTGCGGCAATTCTCTGCTGCATGCGGGAGACGAGCCATGCATCAATCGGAGTCTCGCCCTCTGCAGTCTCTGCATCAAGGACAAGCTGCCACATACGCTCGATCTGCTTCTTGACAGATAAGACAAGCTCGTTTCTCCAGTCGAAGTCCTGCCACGGCTCGGCAGAACCGACTAAGAACATACGGACAGTGTCAGCACCGAACTCGTTTGCGGCATCCTCTAACAGGAAGACGTTTCCTTTGGAGGAGGACATCTTCATACCGTTTAAGAGACCCATACCGAAGACGACCATTCCCTTCGGCTGAAGCTCTGCCGGGAAGATTGCCTTGTGGTGGAAGAGCTGGAAGGTTAAGTGGTTGGAGATTAAGTCCTTTGCACTGAAGCGGTAGTCGTACGGGTACCAGTAGAGGAACTCAGCTCTGAGGTCCTTTGCGGTTGCTTCGTCAATCGGAAGTGCTGCTGCATCTCCTTTGCCAAGGAAGACATAGTCGAAGACTTCCGGCGTGAGCTTTTCTGCATCAATCTTCTCAATCTTGTGAGAGATGGTGTAGTATGCCATGTAGATGGTCGAGTCGGAGAGAGGCTCGAACAGCCATTTCGGATCCCACGGGACATGAGTTCCAAGACCGACACGACGGGAGCACGGCCACTCGCGGAGCCAGTCAGTGGTTCTCTCGAACTCAGCTCTGACCTCTGCCGGGACGAGCTCAAGGTTCGGGAGTTCCTCGTGAACTGCCTGCTTCCACTCTGCATCACCATAGTTGATGAACCACTGATCGTCTAAGATTCTGACGTAGACACGGTTTCCGCAGCGGCAGATGACACGCTTCTGGCTCATCTCGTGGAACATGATAGATCCGCGGGTCTCGACGAACTCTTTGGTAACATCCTCTCTTGCCTGACGGACGGACTTTCCTGCGTGCTCTCCGCAGTTCTCATTGAGCTTACCCTTGGAGAACTCTGCAGTGTAGAGCTCCTGGGTGAGCTCGTCCATTCTCGGGTCATCCTGGTTTGGAATCTTGTTCTTCTCGACGATGTCCTGGGCCGGGATCTTTCCGTAGTTCGGGACGGTTACGAGCGGGATCGGGACGATGTCAGTGTACTTGCCCTGCTGCTGTAAGTCGCGGAGTGCGATGTAGTCGAACGGAGCGTGTGCCGGAACGGACATGACAAGACCGGAACCCATGTCAGAGTCAACGAAGGATGCCGGAAGGATTGGGACCTCAGCGCCGGTGTACGGGTTGATTGCCTTCTGGTCAATGAGCTCGGTTCCCATGATTCTGCCGATCTCGGTTACTTCGTGCTTCTGCATGCGGAGTTTCTCTGCAGCTTCTTCGGAGATGATCCACTTCTTGCCGTCGACTTCTGCCTTGAGGTAGTTGGTCTCCGGGTTTGCCCAGAGGTTGGTGACACCAAAGATAGTCTCCGGACGTAAGGTTGCGCACGGAATCTGGAACTCACCGAACTGGTACATGACAAAGACGAAGTGCATGACTTCTGCGCTGTCGCCTTCTAACAGGTCGTGGTCTCCGACCGGCTGTTCACAGACCGGACAGTAGCGGACCGGGTACTCGCCTTTCTGGACTTTGCCCTGACCGTGGATGTGGGTGTACTGCCATTCGATGAACTTGCTGTACTGCGGGATGATGGTGGTGAATCTGCGTCTCCAGTCAATCGAGAGACCGAGCTGCTGCATGACACGCTGGTATTCGTCAGCGAAGTAGTTGACAATAGTAATCGGGTCAGTGAACTTTTCGAGGGTCTCTGCCGGGACACGGTAGAGGCCGCCGTAGAGCTTTAAGGTCTTCTCGTCCTTGTTTGCGATACGCTTGGCGATACCTAATACCGGTGCTCCGGTGACGTGGAATGCCATCGGGAAGAGGACCTGCTTTCCTCTCATTCTCCAGAAGCGGGCAACGACATCCGGGATGATGTAGGTTCTGCCGTGTCCGACGTGCATTGCACCAGACGGGTACGGGAATGCAACGTTTACATACAGCTTGTCTTTTGCCGGGTTCGGATTCGATTCAAACTGCGGAATCCAGTTTTCGCGGATTGCCGGTTCAATTTCGCTCATTACGAGATTTTCTGTCATGATATTAACCTATATTGTATTAGTCTACGGGGCGGAGTTTCAGGTCTTCGCCGGCGCCATAGCGGCGCACCATTTCTACAGCGATGCTTGAGTTTCTTGCGAGGTGAATTTCTCCGTGAGAGTCCACAGTTGCAGTGAAGAGGTACTCTTTACCGGAGAAGAGGTCAACGATCTTTCCTGAGTGTTCAGGGCAGATGATGGAGAGCTGTTTCTTCTCGCTTCTGATTTTAAATCCGGGTCCGCTGCGGGTTGCAGGAGCCTGGATTTCAGTTAGGGTCTCCCTCCCCGGAAGGTCAGATAGCGGACGGACGTCGATTCCGATACCAACCTTGCTTACAACAGCGGCGATGTTTTTGCCGGCTTTTCCGATTGCTGCCGGAACATCGGTGTCATCGATGTAGACGGCGGCTTTGGTGTCGGAGATCATGCGGACAACGATGTCTCCTTCGGTGAAGCGGCAGATTTCGTTCTGGATTTCCTTTTCCAGGACGACCCATGCCGGGTTGTCTTCGGTGACTTCATAGGTCGGCATGGAGTGGATTGGCGGAGCCTGGCGGTCGGTCTCTGCCGGTGCCGGGGCCGGAGCCGGTTCTGCCTTTGGTTTTACCGGTTCTGCTTTTGCTGCTTCGCGTTCCTTGGCTTCTGCCTTTGCCTGCTCAATGGTCTTTACCGGCGGGGCCTTCGGGAGTCCGGATGCAGGGGTGACCATGACTTCGCCTTCATAGCGGAATGCTTCGGCAACGGTTTCAGTGGTGATGATATTGGTGAGTCTGACAACCGGTCTGACCTGCGGATCGCCAATCTGCTCTAATGCCTTCGGGACGCCGAATCCGGTAGAGACATTGTAAATCTCGGAGATGTCGCCGCCTTTGACGAAGACCATGGTTGCCACAATCTGCGGAATGAGGTTTAAGTCGACGAGGCTTGCGAGGCGGATTAATGCGTCAAGTGCGGATTTTGCGTGCAGTCCGCCGATGACTTTGATGCCGGAGAGGCGAAGGTCTGCAAAGACTGCGAGCTCTTCGCTTCTGCGCATCTCATCAAAGACCACATAGTCCGGGCGGAGCAGAGTGATGACTTCACCTGCTGCAGCGATACTGCCGTCAAGAGCAGTGTACTGGGTGATCTTGTCGGTCACCATTAAGTCACGCGGGGACTCGATGGTCTTGACGATGTAGTTCTCGCCGGAGAGGTAGGTTGCGATGTTCTGCTCAAGAGTGGATTTGCCGGAACCCGGAGTTCCGACGATGAGCATGCCGCCTGCGTTGTCCTTTAAGCGGTCCTTTAATGCGGCTGCAAAGTTGTAGGACTCAAAGGAGACTTCACGGGTTGGTCTGACGATGGTGACCTCGATGCCGTCGGAGAACGGAGGTCTGGTGGTGGTGATTCTCATGGAGCCGATCTGGGAGACGGTAACTCCCGGAAGTTCGACCTCGACGAATCCGTCCGGGTGGCGCTTTGCACGCTCGAGACACTCCTGGGAGATTGCACGGAGTTCGTACTCGGTGCACGGAGCGTCACGGATGGTGACCAGCTTGGACTCACGGATGTTTCCTTTTCTGGCGTACGGGGAAACACGCTCTTTTAAGTATACCGCAAAGGTGTTTTCGTCGAAGAATTCGTCAATCAGTAACGGAGCAAAGTTATCGATTGTCTCGGATTTTAAGAAGACGACGTCTAAGCCTTTTGCTTTGGCGACTTCTGCCTGAACATAATCGCTCGTTAAAAATGTCGCGTTGTGTTCGATGGCAACAGCTCTGATCATGGAGTCAATCTCTCCGCCGCCGGCGAGTTTGACCTGATCGAGTTTCGGGCGTTCTCCTACATATTTTAGAGTGATGAGGTTTTCATCAGCAAGTCTGCAGAGTTTCTGGAGTTCGGCTAAGCCGGAGAATCCTATTTCACGTCCCTGGTTAGCCTGTGCTTCGAGTTCTGCAAAGACTGCCTCGGGTATAATTATTGTTGCGTCACGATATTCGCCTTTCTCGATTAAGGCAGTGACGCGGCCGTCGATGACGACGCTGGTATCTGGTACGAGTATCATGAGATATTCATCTATATTATGGGACGTCCATCTGATATTATACTACTGCCTTGTATGTGCAGTACTGGAAAAAAGAACGGGGAGAGGAGGTGATTTATTGATAAATTTCCTTCGGGTCTTTCAGGCGCGGAAGGAGAATATTTCCGGAGATATCGCGGAAGAAACAGCTCCGGTATCCCTCATGGCAGGCACAGCCTTCCTGCGATACGAGATAGATGAGAACGTCTTCGTCACAATCGGTCAGCACATCATGTACAGTCTGCAGGTGTCCGGACTCTTCACCTTTCTTCCAGAGCTTTCCCCGTGAACGGCTGAAGTAATGTGCGTATCCTGTCTCTAATGTCAGAGAGACTGCCTCACGATTGGCGAACGCAAACATCAGGACATCTTTAGTCTCTGCATCCTGTACGATGACCGGGATTAACCCGTCAGCAGAGAAGGTCAGTTTCGAAAAAAGTGCATTGGTATCAGGAGTGGAAGAAAATGTCATTCCATATTGATACGGGGTTTGTGCATATGGGTTTATCGTCTGGAAAAGACACCGAGAATCTCCCCCCGCGGAAGTTCTTCACCCCTGACCCGCATTGACCAGCGGTTCTTCGATATCTCCCCTTCACCAAACAGTTCCCGCACCTCTTCTTCTGTGAAATAATGCGTCAGCATCCCGTCTCCCCGCAGATAAGTCTGCGGCTCAACCTCAGTTCCCTTCCCGCAGCGGAAATCCGCAGTAGAGAATGCTTTGAAAAAAATCGTCCCTCCGGTTTTTGTTACCCGGAAAAGTTCGGATACCGCACGCCTGCGGTCCGCATCTGTCAGATGTCCTAGGACGTGCCAGCAGAATACTGCATCAAAGGCTGCATCCCGGAACGGTAGCGCACGGATATCTCCGGCAACAGCCGTCTTTGCTCCGGCAAGACGGACTGCTTCGGAGGATATGTCAACGCCGACAGCCTGGAAGCTGCCAAGTGCAGAGAGCGTTTTTCCGTTCCCGCATCCGGTCTCTAAGATAACCGCATCTTTTGGAAGTTCGGGAAGAGAGACCGAACCTGCCCAGCGTATTCCGCGTTTTTTATAATCTGACTGGAACGCCTCTTCCATGCAGATATTCCTTAACCTGGGAAATCGTCATCTCGCCGTAGTGGAATACACTTGCCGCAAGACAGGCATCGGCTTTGCCGAGGACAAACCCGTCGTAGAAGTGGGAAAGCTCACCGACACCGCCGGAAGCTATCACCGGGACGTCGACCGCGTCGGAGACCGCGGCAGTAATCATCAGGTCAAAACCGGTTTTGACTCCGTCGGTCTCCATACTGGTCAAAAGAATCTCTCCTGCCCCGCGGGAGACCGCATCCTCTGCCCACTGCACGGCATCGAGCCCGGTCCGATGGCTTCCGCCGTAGATGACAACTTCGTACCAGAACTCACCTGTCTCATCAGACATGGCCGTGACACCGTCTTTCATCTCATAGTTCCGGCGGACGTCTTCGGCTAAGACGATGCACTGGTTTCCAAAGAGGCGGGAGCCTTCGGTGATAAGCTCCGGTGTCTTTACGGCGGATGTGTTTAAGGAAACTTTGTCTGCTCCGGCACGAAGCATTGTTCTGATGTCGTCAACGGTCCGCAGACCTCCGCCGACGGTAAGCGGCAGGAACAGTTCGTCTGCGGCACGGCCGATGACATCGACCATTGCCTGTCTTCCTTCCTTCGATGCAGAGATGTCGAGGAAGACGACTTCGTCTGCACCCTGGGCATTGTAGCGTGCGGCAAGTTCTACCGGGTCGCCGGCGTCACGGAGTCCTTCAAAGTTGACGCCTTTGACGACACGGCCGTCTTTTAAATCAAGGCAGGGAATAATTCTACGGGTTAAGGTCATTTATTTCTCCAGGAATGCTTTCAGGCGCGGAATGGCTTCGATTCCATCCTCATATCCTTCGCGGTATAAATCAAGCATCTTCTCGCGGTTCAGTTCAAGGCGTCCGACCTGAACCGGTTTTTTGGGGCGGAGCACGAAAGCCCGGCCGGCTTTTTCTTCTTCGGCAATTTTGTCAAGTGCTGCGTTGTAGCGGATGTGGCGGGTCTTTACCATCTGCACAAAGCCCGGATATCTGCGGTAGGCAAGAGCAATAAGCGGGTAGAGTTTGTCGAGGCTCTTGCGGTAGGCGGCATCCTGCGTCAGGACTAAGACGGTCTTTTCGTTTCCGTCATCTATGGAACGCTGAATCGGAAGAGAATCAGCAATCCCGCCGTCAAGGTAGCGCTTTCCGTCGATTTCGACAATGTTGGCGATAAACGGCAGAGACATGGAGGCACAGACTTTCATGTACTCCTGTTCGATGTCTTTTACCTGCAGGAACTCTCCTTGCGCAGATTCCATGTTGATGACGCCGACGAAGAATTTTGCGGGATTGTTTCTGGCGGCTTCGTAGTCGTAGATGTTAAGTTCACGCGGGATGGTGTGGAAGATGAAATCCACATTGAAGAGGTTGCCGGTTTTGAGGAGGTTTTTGATGCTGAAGTAGCGTTTGTCTTTGATGTAGTCGGTAACAATCTGAATTGCCCGCCCCTTCTGTTTTGAGAGGTAGGTGGTGGCATGAGTTGCACCGGATGAGACTCCGTAGCAGCAGTCAAAATGGATGTCATGTTCCAGAAGCGCATCGATGATACCTGCAGTATAGGCACCCCGCATGCCTCCGCCTTCAAAGATGATTCCCGCCTTGTATAACATTGATATATAGATTTGCTGTCAGAATATTCTATATTTGTGGTTCTTCTGTAAGCGGGAAAAGCAAACACGTGTTTTGCAATGAGTCTGAAAAAAAGTTTAGAAGAGCGGGAGCTTCTTCTGGGAGAAGGTAGCGACCGCTAAGTAGAGTGCAATGAGTGCCGGCAGTCCGTTGACGATGACGGCAAGGGCAGTGATTCCTGCACCGACAGCGACAGGTCCGATGAAGTAGCTGATTCCGTAGATGATAAACATCAGTCCCGGAAGGATGCGGGATTCGGTTCTGAGAACTGCGAAGATTCCAAGGACGATGAAGAGGATTCCAAGGATAAACTCGAAGCTGTCACCGATAACAGAACTTACGGCAAGGAGAGCACCTGCAAGGAGGAACATAACCGGAGTAAACCGCATCT
>JAFZFW010000096.1 GCA_017555685.1 Methanocorpusculum sp. | reverse complement strand
TCCAATCGAAAGAGAGAGTTCATCGACTTCGAACTCGACACCGGAGTATCCGGCGGCACAGACTACGCGTCCCCAGTTCGGGTCTTCGCCGTAGACAGCGGACTTGACAAGCGGAGAGCGGATGATTGCTTTGGCAATCTTGTCGGCATCCTCTTCACGTCTGCATCCGCAAACCCTGACCTCGAGGAGCTTGGTTGCACCTTCACCGTCTGCGGCAATCTGCTTTGCAAGCTGAATGCATGCCTCTTCAAGTGCGGCAGCGAATTTTGCCGTGTCAACTTTTCCTGCCTCACCGGTTGCGGTACAGAAGAGCGAATCGTTGGTACTCTCGTCTCCGTCGACAACCACACGGTTTAAGGAACGGTTGACTGCAGTCCGCAGGCATTCGCGAAGAACATCTGCGGAGACCTCTGCATCGGTGTACACGAAGGAAAGCATTGTTCCCATATTTGGAGCAATCATTCCCGATCCTTTACAGATTCCGGCAACGGTAAATCCGTCTCCTCTCACGAGTGCGTGCTTTGGAACGGTATCAGTGGTCATAATCGCACGGGCTGCTGCCTCCTCTGCGGCTCCGGAGTGGGCGAGGTTTGGTGCAACGGCTGCAGTCTGGCGGCGGATTAAATCAAGGTCTAAGTATCTGCCGATAACTCCGGTGCTTGCCACACCGCAGTTCATCTCATCAATACCTAATGCCTCGGCACCGATTGCGGCCATTGTTTTTGCATCCTCAAATCCGCGTTTTCCGGTGTAAGCATTTGCGCATCCGCTGTTGACGATAACCCCGTCTAACTTTCCGCGAAGCGTACGCTCTGCCATCAGATTGACGACTGGTGCTCTGACACGGTTTTTGGTAAAGACAGCGGCACCGGTTCCGGATGCACGGATTAAAGCAAGGCCGTACTTTCCTTCCTTAACACCTGCTGCCTCGACACCTTCGACAGCACAGATGCTTTTGACTGCATCGTTCATGGGAACATTCCCGGCATTCTGATGCCTTCAATTTCGTCAAATCCGCACATGATATTCATATTCTGGACTGCCTGTCCGGCAGCTCCCTTGACTAAGTTGTCGATGGCTGATACTGCAACGAGACGTCTGCCGTCTGCTTCGAGCTCCCAGTTGATGTCGCAGAAGTTCGATCCGCGAACGCCGCCGAGCTTTGCCTTCTGCAGGCGGACGAAGTGTTCGTCTTTGTAGAACTCCTCGTATGCGGCAGAGACTTCAGCCTCGGTCATTGGCTCCTTTAAGAGGATGTGAGCAGTGGTGATGATTCCGCGGATTGCCGGAAGCAGGTGCGGAGTGAAGTACACGGAAGCAGACGAGCCAAGGAATGCCATCTCCTGACGCATCTCCGGGACATGACGGTGAACCGTTATTTTGTACGGGTTGATATTTTCGTCAACGTTCGGGTAGTGTGTGGTCTCGGAAACCGAGTCACCGGCGCCGGATACTCCGCTCTTGGAGTCGTAGATAATCGTCTCGGCAAACTTTGCCATTGGAGCAGCAGCTAAGGTAGCTCCGGTCGGGAAGCATCCCGGGTTTGCGACGAAGTCTGCTTTTCTGATCTCCTCGCGGTGGAGTTCCGGCAGACCGTACGGTGCTTTGAAGTAGGCCGTGTGGGTAACACCATACGTCTTTTCGTAGACATCCTGCGGGAGGCGGTAGTCTGCGGAGAAGTCTACGGTCTTAATTCCGCGCTCTTTGAGCTGTCCTGCATACTGCATGGCGGCAGTGTGCGGGACTGCTAAGAAAGCGAAGTCCGCATCGATGTCATTAACATCCGGATTGGTATACTCGATGTCGATGAGATTTTTTAAGTGTATGTGGTCTTTGGTGACCGGAGTTCCGGCAAGCTTGCGGGAGGTGGCACAGACGATGTTTGCCTCTTTGTGGGTTAAGAGGAGTCTGATTAAGTCACCTCCGGCGTATCCGGATGCTCCGACAATCGCGATATCCATGTGTATCTTATTTGTTTCTTATGGGATTAAAGGTATTCAGTGGAGTGATGATTATCCGGGAAAACACTCCGGGAAAATGCTGATATCTCTGATGAAAAAAAGATGGTTATTCTTCAGTCTTCTCTGCCGCATCAGCTGCGTCTTCTTTTGCGTCCTCAGTTTCTGCCGGCTCTCCTCTCTTGTACAGTGTATCTGCAAGCCCGGCAAAAACTCCTGCCCGCTCGAGTCCGCGAATGAGTTCTGCCGGAAGTGACTCGATACCAAAGCGTGCTCCGGCAAACGCTCCGCAGAGCATAGTTATTGTGCCGGCATTTCCTCCGCAGGTAACTGCTGCAGAGAGCAGTTCTTCCGGGATATAGAAGCGTTTGCATAAAAATACCGCCATTGGAAGCGTCTGATAGACTGATGAGGATGTTCCAATGACTGCTGCAGCTTCATCAACTGTCATGCCGGACTTTTCAAAGCGGTATGCTGTCTGCAGACGGGTGTGCAGTTCAGTATCCATATTCAGTGCTGCAGAATCAAGGGCCGCAAAAGCTGCATCTACATCATGCGTCTCCAGAAGAGTATTGAGCAGCAGTGCAAAGCCGAGCGTTGCTGCGTGAGATGCTGTATGGGTGTGAGTGATGCAGCATGCGGGAATCAGCGCCTTTGCCATCTCACGGCGGTTACGGAAGGCAAGCGCGAATGGAACGGCCAGACTCATACATCCGGCAGAGTCTGCATTTACTCCTGAACCGAGCAGATTCTTGGATGTCTCCATCCGTTTGCATGCCGAAAACAGCACACTGTCCGGATACCGGAACTTATTGAGTGAGTGAGTACGTACCAGTTCTTTTGCATACTCTTCTCCGTTGAAGTCGCCTTCGCTTAAGTTTCTGGCGGCGATTAACATAATCTGCCCGTCATCAGTATATTGTCCTGGCAGAAGGTCATGATTCGGGTGTCCGCGGTATGCTCTCCCGAATGCCGGCGCAGTTAAGCGGCCAAGCCTTCTGGACGGCAGTGTCTCATACGGCATGCCGAGTGCATCACCAAGAACAGCACCAACCAGACACCCCCTATAGATATTCAGCATACTAGAATATTTGCGGGGGAAGATGTTATAGCTAACGCGAAAAAAAGAGAGTTATATTCTTCTCATGCAGGGAATACAGACATACTTTCCGTCAATAACCCCGCAGAGACCATCTGCCGTCTGTTCTCCACAGACCGAGCAGATAACATTATCATACATTCTTGCTTTCATCGGAAGCAGTTCAGTCGTCTCTTTTACCTCAAAGAGCTTCTCTGCCGGTGTTGCCAGAACCTCTGCAACATGCTCGTCAGAGAGTTCATCATAACGGGCATGCTCGGCTTCGGTTGCTTTTCCGGAGAATACCACTTTGCGAAGCTCTGCCATCTCCGGCTTCTTCGGCACTGCATCAGGGATGGCGACAAGCCGGACGGACTTACCGGTCTTTCTGTTATAGAAGGAGAACGCGGTTTTTCCCCATTTGTTGACAAAGAGATTACCCTTGCCGGCAGTACATCCCAGAAGCACCTGAATTGCATCAACCGTACAGGAGTCGGTTTCGGTGATACAGACTACTTCTTCATCTTCAGAGAAGGATAAATCAAGAAGCTCTGTAACATATTCAGCCAGCTTATATCCCATAGCCAGGCCGCCGCAGGAGTGTCCGTGAAATGCAACAGCATCCGCAAATGATTTCATGAAGAGTTATAGAACGGCATGAGAGATAAATCATACGTTTTCAAAGATTATCTTTGTTCTAAACATACGAAGGAGAAATATATAATACTCAGTAACACCAATTGTAAAATCGTAATACTATGTCGAAGAAGCTGCCCCTCCTCCTGGCGGTCGCTGCTCTGCTTGCCGTTCTCATAACAGCCGGCTGTGTGACGACCGATTCTCCGCAGAATACTGACGGGATGGTAACGATTACCGATGCATTCGGCCGTGAGGTCACGATTCCTGCAGATCCGCAGAAGATTGCAGTTGTCGGTTCCGGCTCGATGCG
>JAFZFW010000095.1 GCA_017555685.1 Methanocorpusculum sp. | reverse complement strand
GGGATGCCTACGAGATTGATGAGATAGTATGAAGCTCAAGAATCTGGAAATTCATCTGCAGAAGGTTTCGGGATTCAAAAACCCGGTGGCAGGGCTTGAACAGTATCTTACTCCTGCTCCGCTTGCGGCACGCTTTCTCTTCGACTGCTTCCTGCATGGGGACCTGGAGGACATGAAGGTTCTCGACCTCGGCTGCGGAACAGGCATGCTCTCAATCGGGGCTGCTCTTCTGGGGGCTGACGTTACCGGCGTTGACGTAGATCACTCAGCGCTTGCGGTCGCTGAGGAGAACGCGGCAGCACAGAAGCTTGACATCACGTTCCGGCGCGAGGTCATCCGTGCGGAGACGGCAGAAGCGGATGCGTATGATACCGTAATTATGAACCCTCCCTTTGGTGCACAGAATGAGCATGCTGACCGTCCGTTTATCGAAGCAGCTCTTCTTTCGGCGCCGGTTGTCTGGGGAATCTTCAATAAGGGGAGCATACCATTTATTAAGGCATATACGAAGGACTCCGCGGAAATCACTGATAAAGTGGCTGCAAAACTTTCTATTCCGCGACAGTTTGCATTCCACACCAAAGATGTTGTGGAGATTCCTGTGGAAATTGTGAGGCTTGAGAGAAATGGTTAAACCCGGTTTGAGAATTGCAGGACTCGGCGCTGGACATGGTGCCGTTGACTTTTATGTGCCGGTGATTCCGGCGCTTCTGCCGTCTTTGATTCCGTTGTTTGCCGAGCAGGGAATCACTTCCTATGCTATGACCGGACTGCTGTTTACGACAGTGACCGTCATGATGGTGATTTTCCAGCCGCTTACCGGATGGATGATTGATAAGAATAAGCGGACGCCTTCGACGTCTCTTTGTATCATCCTTTGTGCGGTTGCTGTCGCGGCATTCGGTGTGACGCAGAATTACTGGATTCTTCTGCTGTTTGCAGTGATTCTCGGATTTGCGAACTCAGCATATCATCCGAATGCTTACCGTCAGATTCACCAGTTCACGACCAAGGACAACCGCGGTCTTTTCATGTCTCTGATGTCTGTCGGAGGCACATTCGGATATGGGGCTGCTCCGCTTGCGACCGGTTTTCTCTACGCATGGGGAGGATTTCCGGCAATCATCTGTCTCCTGATTCCGGGACTGATTGTCGCACTTCTTCTGCTGAAGCTTCCGCAGCATCCGGCAGTTGAG
Organism: Methanocorpusculum sp.; assembly: GCA_017555685.1. Classification (GTDB taxonomy): domain Archaea; phylum Halobacteriota; class Methanomicrobia; order Methanomicrobiales; family Methanocorpusculaceae; genus Methanocorpusculum. The sequence continues at coordinate 2,853 of JAFZFW010000095.1, read as the reverse complement.
ACTCCTGCTGAAGCTGCTGAGACTGCTGTGACCAAACCGAACTATAAGGGGGCAGCTCTCATGCTTTCCATCAGCTCGATGCGTTCCTGGGTGTTCTACGGCTTCCTCGCGTTTGGTGTCGAGTATCTTTCCGGATACGCAGATGTTGCGTATGTCTTAGCAACGGCTGTTATCAGCGGCATGATTTTTGCCGGAATGTTTGGCACGCTCTTAATCGGCCCGCTCTCGGATAAGGTTGGAAGAAAAGAGGTCATGTTCATCTCCTATATCGGCGGCGCGTTAGGTTATGCCGGAATTTTCTTCTTCTCCGGCATCGCTTCGGTTGTCTCACTGGTTGTTGCAGGTTTCTTCCTGATGGCTACCGCTTCGGTAGAAATCGCTACCGTTCAGGAGATGATGCCCGGAAGCGTTGGTCTTGCTTCAGGAATTGTTATTGGTATCCCGCAGGGAGTATCTGCACTTTCGATGGTCTTAATCGGAGTTATGGCAGACTTCCTTGGAATGCCGTTTGCCTTATCTGTGCAGGTCATCTTCATGCTTCTGGCAATCATTGCCTGTGCAGCACTCCCCTATCCGCTGAAAATACTGAAGCGGCATACGGCCTAACTTCTTTTTTCTTATCTCTGAACGCGTTGTTTATCTCCCCTCACCGCAAATAGTAACAGCAGAATGGTGTAACTCATGGGCTGGGAAAACAGATCAGACTGTCACGTACTTGTCATCGGTTCAGGCGGGGCAGGTATCCGTGCCGCGGTTGAGGCAGAGAAATACGGCTCCGTTTCGATTATCTCCAAAACAATTACCGGCAAAGGCGGGTGTACAGTGATGGCAGAGGGAGGATATAATGCGGTTCTCTCCGATGCTGATGCTGTCTTGGTACATTACGAAGACACCATGAAAGGCGGAGCATATCTAAATGACGAGGCGCTTGTCGAAGCTCTCGTCTCTGATGCTCCGGCAAGAATCCGCGACCTTTTCGGCTGGGGTGCGGTATTTGACCTGACCGAAGACAACACCATTGCCCAGCGCCCGTTCGGCGGACAGCGGTTTGCCAGGACTTGTTATGCGGGAGATCACACGGGTCATGAGATGGTCATGACTCTCCTGGAACGCCTTCGCGGCTCAGGTGTTACTATCCATGACGAAACAACCGTTCTTGAGCTGTTAAAAGACGACGACCGGGTAATTGGAGCTGTTACTGTTGACCGGAATGGTGAGCTTGGTCTGATTACTGCAGACGCGGTAATTCTTGCAACAGGTGGTGCCGGACAGCTCTATGATGTGACCACCAACTCAACCGCCGGAACCGGTGACGGGTATGCTCTCGGTTTTAGAGTCGGTGCAAAACTTATCGATATGGAGCAGGTGCAGTTCCACCCGACCGGAGCAGTTTATCCGGTTGATTCCCGCGGCCGATTAATCACCGAAGCCGTCCGCGGAGAAGGCGGTATCCTCAGGAATGCCCTTGGTGAACGCTTCATGGAAAAATACGATCCGGCACGTATGGAGCTCTCCACCCGCGATGTTGTCGCGCGGGCAATCGCTACCGAGATTTTAGAAGGCCGCGGCACACCATCCGGCGGCGTATATCTGGATGTCACGCATCTCCCGGCAGAACACATCGAAAAGCGGCTTCCGGTCATGCTTGAACAGTTCCTGCAGTTCGGTGTTGACATTCGCCGCGAACCGATGCAGGTTGCACCAACTGCCCATCACTTCATGGGAGGTCTTGCCATCACCAAAGATGCAGAAACCACCGTCCCGCATCTCTTCGCAGCAGGAGAAGTCACCGGCGGAGTTCATGGTGCAAACAGGCTTGGCGGTAACGCTCTCGCTGACACGCAGGTCTTTGGAAGACGCGCCGGAATCTCTGCCGGAAAGTGCGAGGCAGGTGTTAAATCGGTAGATCTCTCTGTACTTTCCGCAATCGAGGATAAAATCTCCCGGCTCTATGAGGGAACGACTTCTGTTGCATCTGTTCGAAAGACTCTCAAAAATCTCATGTGGAATAATGTCGGTATTTACCGCAACGAGCTCGACTTAAAAGTCGCCGAACGTGACATCAGAAAACTGCTGGAACAGCGCCTGAAAATCACCTCTCCGCAGGAGATTGCAGGCGCTTTCATCACCGAAAACATGCTCTGCGTTGCAGGACTGGTTGTCTCCGGTGCGCTTCTCCGCCGTGAATCCCGCGGAGCACACACCAGAACTGATATCAAACAGAAGTGGGATGCCGCCACTTCTCCATTCGGACACACCTGGTTTGCCGGAGAAAAGGCAGGTATTGACCTTGTGGAGGCAAACTTATGAAAGTCATCATCTCCCGCTTCAACCCGGAAACAGATGTAGAGCCGCACCTGGAGACCTACTCGGTCACGGTCAGCGAAGGTGCACGCGTTTTGAATGTGCTTGATGCAGTCCGTGATGAGATTGACCCGTCGCTTTCCTATCGGCACTGCTGTCGCGGGGGCCAGTGCGGATCGTGTGCCGTCCGTGTCAATGGTGAGCCCGCACTTGCCTGCATTCAGGAGGCAAAAGACGGTGACGTTATCGAGCCGTTAAACCTTCCGCGGATTCGCGATCTCGTAACAGATATTGCACCGGCGATTGCCCAGATGGCATGGCTGAATGCCGGTTCGTGCCGTGACTGTGTCCGCGTTACCACTGACAACATTGAGGCAGTAAGCCCGCTTCGTGAGTGCATCGAATGCTTCTCCTGCATCTCCTCATGTCCGGCAGTAGGGGCTTCAACCTATGCGGGGCCGACGGCCATTCGTCAGCAGCAGCGCTTAAATCTCGATCCGCGCGACAAAGCAGACCGTGTTGAAGAAGCGGTTGCAAAAGGGCTTTTTT
>JAFZFW010000094.1 GCA_017555685.1 Methanocorpusculum sp. | reverse complement strand
CGGCACCGTTAAACCGCGAAGCACTTGACATCGTATTAACGATTGCCAAGATGTTCGATATGACTCCGCTGCCGGAGATTCACACGATGCGCAAGATGATTGTCGACGGCTCTGCAACCTCCGGTTTCCAGAGAACCGCCCTTGTTGCGTTAAACGGCAAGATTGCAGACACCTGCAGAATCGAGACCGTCGCAGTCGAGGAAGAGGCATGTCAGAGAGTAGAAGACACTATCTTCTCTGTCGACCGCTTAGGCATCCCGTTAATCGAGATTACTACTGCACCGTGCATGAAAACCCCTGAAGAGGTCCACGATGTCGCACAGTACATCGGAATGACACTTCGTTCCACCGGCCGCGTAAAGCGCGGACTTGGAACTATCCGCCAGGACGTCAACGTCTCTATCGCAGACGGCGCCCGTGTCGAGATTAAGGGAGTTCAGGAGCTTGATTTAATCGCTGAAGTCGTCCGCCGCGAAGTCCAGAGACAGTTATCCCTGCTTGCCATCCGCGACGAACTTATCGCCCGCAATGCACTGGTCAACGAAGAGGTCTATGATGTCACCAAGCTCTTTGCCGAGACTCAGTCCAATGTCTTAAAGAAGGCAAAGTGCATCTTAGGAACTGTTCTCCACGGCTTTGCAGGTCTTGTCGGTACCGAGATTCAGCCGGGCAGACGCTTAGGCTCTGAGATGTCTGACTACGCAAAGAAGTGCGGAGTCGGCGGTCTGTTCCACACCGATGAACTGCCGGCATACGGCGTAACTGCAGAAGAGGTCCGTATCTTAAAGGAGACCTTAGGTGCAGGAGAACAGGATGCAGTCATCATCGTTGCCGCAACCGAGCAGAAGTGCAGATGTGCAATGAAGATGATTATCCGCCGCGCAAAGATGGCATTTGACGGTGTCCCGGAGGAGACCAGAAAGATGCTCGAAGGCGGATCTACTGCATACATGCGCCCGCTTCCGGGAGCAGCCCGTATGTACCCGGAGACTGATGTCTTACCGGTTCCGGTTTCTGACGAGTACTTCGCCGGAATTAAAATGCCGGAGCTTCTGACTGACAAGGTCAAGCGCTTTGCAGCCGAGTATGGAATGGATGACGGTATGGCGCGCCAGATGGCATACTCCGAGCAGCTGCCGCTGTTCGAGCGCGCAGTCGCTGAAGGCATTCGTCCGGTGTTTGCCGCAAGAACCATTCTTGCATCCTTAAAGGAGGCAAACCGCGCAGAGGGCGCTGCAGGTGCTATCTCTGATGATGCCGTAATCGGTGTTATGAAGGCGGTTGAGGCTGGAAACGCTGCAAAAGAGGCGGTTTTAGACATTCTCTCTGCATGCGCGAAGGGCTTAAGCGTGAAAGATGCTATCGCCAAGGTTGCGCCGGCATTCTCCCGCGAGGAGCTGCAGGAGCTTGTCCGCGGCATCGTGTCTGAGAGGGTGGATTTCATCAAAGAACGCGGCAAAGCGGCATTAGGGCCTGTTATGGGCGTTGTTATGAAGGAAGTCAGAGGCAGAATTGACGGTAAGGTTGTCTCTGAAGTCTTAAATGACGAGCTCAACCGCATCATGTAATTGGTGATGTACAAGAGATATGTTTAAGTGAGTAGGAAACCAACAAGTTTAGGAGTTCAATATGGGAAAGACAGGAAGTGTTACCTGGCACCAGATTAAGGGTGTCAATGGACAGATTCGCCTCGTCCCGCAGAAAGAGGGAGAGGTTAAGAAACCAGGACCGAATCAGAGATTTAAGAGAGCAAGCATTGTCTCCAAGATTGAGGCACGCATGGCAAACTCCCAGCAGCAGGGACGCGGACGCGGACCGAAGATTGCTGATCAGAGACTCCGCCGCAGAATCCGCCGCTCCAAGAAGTCCATGATGGGCGCAAAAGCAAAGTCCAAGCGTTAATCTTCACTTTATCGGAATGGCACAATAGGCATGGAGTTCATCCATGCTCAATTCATTTTTCCTCGCCCGTGCGGCGGGTTTTCAGAGTATCTTTTGCAGCGCGTTTTTGCTTTTGTTCTGAATCCGGTTTACCGTCTGTTTTTGAAAATCGTTTTTCCGGCAAACATTCATTATCTAACAGCACCAATAATATACCGTTTCCTATGGAAACAAGGACTGTGTCAAAGATGCAGATCCTGACCTGCGGGACGGACAAAGAAATACTATAGGGATTCACCTCCCTGAGTTTTGTCCTGAGTGCAGAAAACCTCAAAAGGTGAACATAAAATGGATTTCAACTTATCCTTAAAGAGAGCAATGAAGACCGGTGACGTCGCACTCGGTCAGAACACTGTTGAAAAAGTCGTTGCAGAGAACAAGGCACAGCTTGTCATCGTTGCAAAGAACGCACCGGCAAAGGTCCGCGCAATCTTAGCAGCAGCAGAGGGTCTCTCTGTCTACGAGTTCAACGGCAGCTCCCGTCAGCTCGGAAAAGAAATCGGTCGCGACCACATGGTCAGCGTTCTCGCAGTCGTCGATGCAGGCGAGTCCGACATTCTTTCCCTCAAGAGTGAATAAATATGGGCGAAATTACCATTTCAGAAGACGATATGCGTCTTATTGCCCAGTTTGAGAACCTGACCGGCGCAGGCGCACGCGACTGCGTTGTCGACGAGAAGTTCGGAAGAATTCTCTTCGTTATCAATCCTGGGGAAATGGGCCTTGCCATCGGAAAGAAGGGTGCCAGCGTAAAGAAGGCATCCGACGCTTTCGGAAAAAAGGTCGAGGTTGTCGAGTACAACCCTGACAAAGTTCAGTTCTTAAGAAACTGCTTCCTCCCGGTCCAGATTCAGACCGTTGTCTTCGAGCAGAACGAAGATGGCGACGAAGTCGCATACATCGAAGTTCAGGCAGAAGACAGAGGTCTTGCAATCGGTAAGGAAGGAAAGAATATCATCAAAGCAAAGAAACTTGCTTTCCGTCAGTTCGACCTCGTAAACGTCGAACTCAGACAGGAAGAAGAAGCAGAGGAGTAATCCTCCAATTTTTCTTTTCAGCTCTTTTCTCTCGTTCTTCTTCGTTTTATCTTACTATTCCCGGAAAGTATTTAATTTCTGAATCCCTCTATTTAAGATATGAAAAGACTCTTTGCGGTTCTGCTTGTTCTCTTCTGCATCGCCGGCTTTAGCGGGGTTGCCGGCGCGGAGAATCTCTCTGATGATTTTATCTCAGATGAGACGATGCTCGTCATCCCGATTCTTGGCGTCCAGACTGAAATCATCGTCTATCATCCGTTCTCTATGCTCATAACCGATACCGAAGTGGACAAACTGCAGGTACTTGGAAATCTTGTCTGGATTCCGGCAAATGACGGTGCTGCTGCCGGCTTCTACTATCCAAAAATGATTTCAATGAGTATGGTGCCGGAGAGGATGACCTATTCCTCTTTCTGGATTCCGGAACAGTAAAAAAAAGAGTTTATTCAGATTTCTCTGCTGCCTTCTTTGCACGCTTTACGCGCTCTTTTGTTGTAAAGCAGGTGACTAAGTCAAGGAACTGGCGGAACTTCTTATTGGTATCGAGGATAATAACATCTGCTTCCTCGTCCGGCATTGCAAGCACTGCCTCGTCGGTTACCGTATCGACTAAGACGGTCTTGTTCTTCTCGCCTGCCCATACTTCGAGCAGCTTCATGCTTCCGTAGGAAATGGAATAGTGGCCGTCTTTGACTTCCGGCTCGGTCTGGAAAATGTCAGCAAACCCTGCTTTGATTCTGTCGTCAAGGTCTTTGGTGTTGCCGCGTTTTACTTCGTATTCCTGCATGATTATTATGTTAACGTTTTTCTCATAATTACTTGCCGTTTGCGGGCATCACATAGGTATATCTCTTTCCAGAATCCACTATAACATATGAGTTCATCTGATATCGTGCGTATCGCATCCTATGCGCCGACCGCGCGTCAGGTCATCCTTGTTGCCGGTTTTCCGGGTTCCGGCCTGGTGGGAAGTATTGCTGTGAACTACTTGACCGAGAAGTTCGGCTTCACCTATCTTGGCTGTGTCAGTTCTCCGCTTCTTCCTGCAACGTCTGCTGCGGTAAACGGTCTTGCCCGCCCGTCGGTCAGGCTCTATGAGAAAGGAAACATCGTTGCCCTTGTCTCTGATGTCCCGATTCCGGATGAGGCAGCATACGAGATTCCGCTTGCTGTTATCGACTGGCTTCTTGAACGGGTAAGAATCACTGAAATTGCTGTCATCGGCGGGGTTGTTACCGGAGGGGAAGGCGAGCGGGTATTTGGTGCGGCAACCACCCCTGCTGTCCTGGAAAAGATCAGCCGTGTTGCAGAGATTCTTCCTGCCTTAAACATCACCGGCATCACCGGCGGCATCTTAAACGAGGCTGCATTCCGCAATATCCCGGCATACGGGCTCTTAATTGAGACAAACTTCGACGTAGACCCGCGCGCGTCTGCAGCAGGACTTTCTGCATTTGCTGCGCTCTATGGTCTGACTCTGGAAACCGAGGATCTCATCAAACAGGCAGATACGGTCGAACCAATGCTCCAAAAGCTCGCAGAGGATGTGAAAAACAGCGATATGGTGCCTATCACCTATGAGGGAGATATCATGTTTGGGTAAAACCAAACATCACATTTATCTATAAGTAAAACCGATAGTATAAGGCATCACACCTGCGGGCTTGTGGCTTAGCCAGGATATAGCGTCGGGCTTCTAACCCGAATGCCGGGGGTTCGAATCCCTCCAGGCCCGTTTCTTTTCTGAATTGTTTTAATTAATCAACAGATTTATATAGTCTGAAGTAGATTTTATTATAAGACAGTTCGCGGAGGTGAACTGCCAAGAAAACGTGATTCGTCTGTAAGGGTTATACGAGAGCGCTTCTGAACAAAAGAAGCACGTGCCGCCTGTTGAATGTTCTGTTTTGATTCTTTTGGTATATTCTGTATTTATCGTTGTTCGCTATTTTCCCGCTGCAGGAATCCTCATTTTTATCTTCTTTGACTGCATACATCCTAGTATTCTATGCCGGATGATGCTGATGCACGGTTAAACAGAGCGGATGTCTTTTTTGCGGAAGGAGATTCCACACAGGCGATTGCAGAACTGCTCGAAGCGGCAGCGATTCTTTCCCGAGATGGTACAGAGCTGTTTTCCTCGATTACTGCATCCGAGTTCGAGACGCCGGTGTTTACCGTTCTTCGCCGGATTACGCTGGTGTTTGACAATCTCCCGGATGTATCTGAGGTATCAGCGTTGCTTCCGGAGATGGCCTCTGATATTCCGGATACCTCTGCCTCTCCCTCCGAGATGCTGTCAGCGGTTACCGGTCTTTATGAAAAGGCAGGCAGAGAAGAACCGGAAGGAAAATCCCCAAACTTCCGGGTAATTTCCGCACTGATTGCTCTGCTTTCCGGTCAGCAGACGCTGCGTGATATGCTCTTTGCAGAAGGCGGCATGTACGCTTCTGCGGCTGACACTGCTCTTCCTTATCTGGCGGGAGTGTTTGCCTTCCGCGGGGAAGACTTTGACTCTGCAGCAGAGAAGGCTGACTCCATGCTCTTTGGTCCGTTCAAGCGCCTTGCCGAGCTGTTCTACTCGCTTCTTACCTCGTCGCTTACCGCAGGACTGCTGCTGTTAGTTATCCGCCGGGCAATTCCCTTTATGCGTCCATCCAAAGCTTCGACTGCGGTCGATACTGTCATGCTTACCGCGTCAGCTGTTCCTGATCTGATTAAAGGGCTTCGTGCAGTTGCAAAAGAGCTTGCTGTCCTGCGGGAAATTATCCGGCGTGACGGAAAGACAAACATCTAATATCTGCCAGAACTAATACAATTCTATTCAGCGGGAACGGTTGTGCCCTTCCCTGCATTGTATCGCCACCATGACAGCAAACTGCGCAGTAACAATCATCGCGGAAAACAAAACCGGAATCCTGAGAGACATCGGGGCTGTTTGTGCAGAGATTGATGCAAACATCATAACCACTCAGCAGACCATCTCCGCCGAAGGAAAAAACGCCGGACGGGCAGTAATCAATATCGAGGCAGAGTTCTCCGGAGACCCTGCTCTTCTGCTTGACCGTCTCCGCCGGATTGAAGGCATCGTCTCTGCCGAAAACCACAGCTCTGCGGCTGAAATTTTCGGAAAACGTGTTATCGTCATTGGCGGAGGCGCCCAGGTCGCCCAGGTCGCACTCGGTGCGGTAAATGAAGCCGACCGGCATAACATCAGAGGCGAGCGCATCTCAGTCGATACAATCCCCTTAGTCGGCGAAGAAACAATCGCCCGCGCAGTTGAAGCAGTCCCCCGCCTTCCAAGAGCCGCTATTTTAGTCCTTGCCGGCTCATTGATGGGCGGAAAAATAACAGACGCCATCCGCTTTGTGCAGTCACACGGAATTCCGGTTGTCTGTCTCAAAATGGTCGGCAGCGCATCATCTGCCGCTGACCTTGTCGTAACCGACCCCATACAGGCAGGGGTGATGGCCGTGATGCACATCAGTACCATCGGTGTCTTTGACATCTCCCGTGTCCGGGGAAAGGAGTTCTAATGCCAGGAAATTCATCACTCACCCCATCCGACGAAGCACGCATCGAAAAGGCAGTATCCGTTCTCTCCCGTGACGGACTGGTGGTCTACCCGACCGAAACGGTATATGGTCTTGGAGCAGACGCGCTCTCCGAGCCTGCTGTTCTCAAGGTCTTTGAGGCAAAACAGCGGCTTCTTGGAAAACCCATCTCCGTTGCCGTCTCCGATCTGGAGATGATTTACGGGGTTGCCTATGTTGATGAGTTTGCCGAAGAGTTCATCTCCCGCTTCCTTCCGGGACCGGTTACTGTAGTTCTTCCGGTGAAAAGCTCGCTTCCGGGAGACTTATCCTGTGGTACAGGTACAATCGGCATCCGCTTCCCGGATCATCCGTTAGCTCTTGCAGTTATTGCCGGCCTTGATGCCCCCATCACCTCGACATCTGCCAACATCTCCGGCGAGGTATCTCCGGTCAATCCGGGACAGGTCAATGTCCCGCATGATTACTTCATCGAGGACGGCTCGCTTCCGGGAACACCGAGCACAGTGGTCAATCTGGAGACCCGGAAAATCGAGCGTCCCGGAGCCATGCTCGACGAGGTTGCGGCCTTCATCAGAAACCACGCATGAAGCAGACCTATACTGTTCTCGGCATGTCCTGCCAGGCATGTGCGTTAAACGTCGAGCGTGCGGTATCGAAGGTCGCTGGCGTGACCTCTGCCCGCGTGAACCTGCTTGCCAACACGCTTGAAGTAGAATCTGACGG
>JAFZFW010000093.1 GCA_017555685.1 Methanocorpusculum sp. | reverse complement strand
AGTCCCTCCTGTAATGCATCAATTAAGTCTGTGGATACTGATTTGATATGCAGCAGTGCACGTTCGATGATTTCTTTTACCGGCAGTGAGCCGTCGCTTTCTACAACAAAGATGAATCTCGTAGAATCTGCATCAATCTTGATTGCGGATTCGTCGCCGATTTCACTGTCCATACATGCGGTCTCGCAGAGACGGCACATCGAACAGTCTTTCTCTTTGCTCTCACCGTTTACAACACGGATGGAAACTTTGCCGTCGGCAATCTCCAGAACTTCGCGTGGACACTCGGAAACGCATTTTCCGCAGCCGTCGCATTTCTCGGAAATAGTAATAACCGGGAATTCCTTGTAGCCGCATGCGAGAGTCGGTTCCCACTTTGCGTGTTCTTTACCGTAGTTGACTTCAGCGGTTGCTTCCAGAACAACCTTCTGTCCTTCCCAAAGCTTGATGATTGGGATATTGTCGAGGACAGGAGTGGTCTTCGGATCCATAGATACAAGATCTGCGGAAGTAACCATCTTCGGTCCTTCAGCGCTCAGGGTGAAGGTAACCGTACATCCCGGACATCCAACGCCACCGCAGGAGCAGTCTGCTCTCGGGGAATACTGGGACAGGTCGGTCTTGATTGGAATCATACCAAGTCTGTGTGCCAGAATCTCATCAAAGAGAACGCTGGTGTTGTCGTAGATACGGATGTCTTCGATTGCGAGAGTTGGAACCTCTCCAATCATTGAGCGACGAAGGGCGTTGGCAAATGCAGGAGTCGCTCCGTGGATAGTAAAACGTGCGACAGAGTCATCGAGCCTGCTGAATACCAGATCCATTCAGACTCTCCTGCCTCTTCTTCCGCCCTTAACACGAATGGAGTCGTGCGGTACGGGAGTCACGTCTTCAATTCTTCCGATACGGATTCCTGCACGGGAAAGTGCACGGATTGCTGCCTGTGCTCCTGGTCCCGGAGAACGCTGTCTGCCGTTTCCTGGTGCGCGAACACGGATGTGAAGGCCGGTAATTCCTTTGTCTTTTGCTGCCTGTGCAATGTTGATTGCCATCTGCATTGCTGCGTACGGCGAGGATTCATTGCGTGCCTGCTTGACAACCATACCACCGCTGGACTTGCAGATGGTCTCTGCACCGGATAAGTCGGTTACAGTGATGATAGTGTTGTTGAACGAGGCGAAGATGTGGGCAATGCCCCATTTTTCAGCTGCTTCTGCCATGGTTATGCCCTCTGGTTCATGATACGCTGGCGCTCACCGTTTGCTTCATCAACAAACGAGGAGGTTGCGTAGTATGCGATGTTTGCTTCTTCGGAAACAGTGACCATGTAGCTCGGGACACTGACACGCTTGCCGTCGATTGCAATGTGTCCGTGAGTGATAAGCTGACGTGCCTGTTTCATGCTGCGTGCAAGACCCTTGCGGTAAACGACGGTCTGAAGGCGGCGTTCTAAGATGTCTTCAACCTTTAAACTGAGAATGTCATCCATTCCAGCGGTTGCTCCGACGATGCCGTAGCGCTGAAGGGTGCCGAGAAGCTCCTCGCGGCGTGCGACAGTCTTCGGGGTTTCACCCATAGAGGAAGTCATTGCGAGAACTTCACGTGCTCCTCCACGGTGCTTTCTTAATACTTCAGTTGCTCTCCAGATTTCGCGTTTGTTACGAAGTCCGTATGTGATTGCAAGGACGCGCTCAGTCTCGATACGTGCTTTTTCAAAGCGGCGCTTCGGAGATGAGTACTGTTTAGTGTTCTTTCCTGGGTATCCCATTTTTACTCACCTAATTACTTCTTTCTCTTGGAAACGCCGACGATCTTACCGAATCTGCCGGTAGATTTAGTGCACTGTCCACGGACTTTTAAGCCGTTCTCATGACGAACACCACGGTAGCACCGCATTTTCTTCATGAGGTTGATGTCATCTTCCTTTGCAAGTGCAAGGTCGCTGCCATAGAGGTGTTTCTTTTCACCAGTGTACACATCTACGGGGCGGTTGACCATCCATTTTGGTACAGTTGCGGCATATGCAAGAACCTGCTCTTCCAGTGCTGCGACCTGCTCATCTTCTAAGAGACCTGCGATTGCATGGGTGTCAACGCCTGCACGGCGGGAGATGATAAGTGCTGCGTGAAGACCGATTCCCTTGATGCCGGTCAGCGCAAGCTGAACAGGCTGGGTACCGTCCAGATCAGTGTTAATGATCCGCACAAAATATTTTAATTCTGACTCTTCAACCATTGTTTTACCTCTCTGTTGTGAGAGTGGGACGTCTTATTTCATACGTTCCTGAAGTTACACATTAATCCGTTTACAACGAATGCAGTGCCGGGTGTGGTATATGCGTGAAAATAAGCGCAGACGGAGGGATTTGAACCCCCGAGTCCCAGAGGGACACAGGGTTAGCAACCCTGCGCCATACCAGGCTTGGCTACATCTGCTACAGATAATTCCGCATCATATCTCTTCTTTCGAAGAGGTGACACTCGCAGTATCTTTCGAGTACTGCTCCACTAAACTGAGTGCTCTAGTATATTGTGTCTCAGACATAATAATACTTTGGGCAGTTCCCCTGGTATCAGGGGTATTTCAGTACGGCAGGAAACCCGCAATACATATAGGTTTTCCGCGCAAATAATACTACACAATGAAGCTGAAGATTATTGAGCTTGAAAAGGAAAAAATACAGCTCGTCCTTGAAGGTGAAGGACACACCTTCGTAAACGCACTTGTCGAAGAGCTTCTCTTAGACGAGGAAGTGGATGTGGCAAAATACGTTATCGAGTTCCAGTTCTCCGATCCGGAACTGATGGTTACCATGAAGCCGGAAGCAAAGAAGGATGCAGCAACCGCAATCTTAGAAGCAGCACAGCGTATCAACACACGCTGCGATGATTTACTTTCCTGTCTGAAGAACTAATCCGCAGACGGCGGACAAAATATTTTCTTTTTTCAAAAAAAGTTAGAGGGGAATCAGTCTGATTCCTGCAGGCCGGTGGACGAGGCCGGTGAATTCGCGGGCTGCGATGTATTTGATGCCGTTTTTGTATGCGAGGTCAACGAATTTCTGTCCGACTGCGGCATCTATAATAATTCCTGCGGCATCGGTGTCAAGCCGGGGCAGGAGGTCTTCGATTTCTTTTACGGTGTAGTCGCCAAGGATTACGGCATCGGTGTTTAATACACGCGCACGGCCGGTTCCTTTCATGTATTCGGCATGTCCTTCGACAGAGGAGATGGGTTCTTTCGGCTCCGGTTTCTGCTCAGGAGCGGGTTCTGGTACCGGGGATTCAGTTACCGGTTCCCGGAGGTCGGCTTCCTCTTCGGGCGCGGTAATTTCGAAGACCAGATCGGAGATGGGTTCGTTTCTGGCGACCTGTGCGCGGACGACGTCGGCGGGAACTTTGTTTCTGAGGGCTTTGATGATCTCTTTTCTGGTCATGTCTTCGACGCTTCTTCCGCGCGGGGAGAAGGCGACGAAGTCAACATCTGCGACCTGGAAGAGTTCTCTGAGGATTAGGTCTCCTCCGCGGTCTCCGTCGACGAAGACGGTGGTGTTCTTTTTGCGGGAGAGTTCTGCGACAATCTCCGGGACTTTGGTTCCTT
>JAFZFW010000092.1 GCA_017555685.1 Methanocorpusculum sp. | reverse complement strand
GGTGGGATGAGAGACGTGCATACAGAATCTGCGGAATGGTTACCTATCTGCTGATTCTGATTGTCATGCTGCAGCTTATCATGCCCTATCTGTGGTAAAACCACAGTTCTTTTTTCAAAACAAAATCCCGGGAGACAAACGAGCGCTTACGCTCTTTTCCTGAATTCTAAAAAAACAGTGGACCAGGCGGAAATTGAATCCGCGGCCTCTACAATGCCAATGTAGCGATCTACCACTGATCTACTGGCCCGCACTAAGTGCTTTAAAATATACTACGTGTAACCTTAAAAAGGTGTTGATTCTTATTTCAGTCTTCACTGAAATAGGCAACAAGAGACTGGAAGAGACCCATCTCGAACTCATCTGCAACGTTCTTATAGAGACCATCACCGATACGTTCTGCGTGTCCCATCTTTCCTAAAACTCTGCCGTCCGGAGAAGTAATTCCTTCGATTGCCATGACCGAGTTGTTCGGGTTGAAGTGGATGTCAGACGTCGGGTTGTTTTCGAGGTCGACATACTGGGTTAATACCTGTCCGTTTGCGATTAACTCAGCAACCACGTCATCGTTGGCAAGGAATCTTCCTTCACCGTGGGAGATTGGTACGGCAAAGACATCATCGACATTTACTTTTGAAAGCCACGGGGACTTCACCGATGCTGCTCTGACGCGGACAATTCTGGACTGGTGACGTCCGATGGTATTGAAAGTCAGAGTCGGCGAGTTCTCATCGGTGTCGCGGATTTCTCCATACGGAACAAGACCGAGTTTGATTAATGCCTGGAATCCGTTACAGATACCGCACATTAATCCGTCACGGTTCTGTAAGAGGTCGTGGACTGCGTTCTTGATGGTCTCGTTTCTGAAGAATGCTGTGATGAACTTACCGGAACCATCCGGCTCATCTCCACCGGAGAATCCTCCCGGAATAAAGATTGCCTGAGAACGGGAGACAGCTTCTGCAAACTTCTCTGCAGACTCAGCAATTCCTGCGGCGGTTAAGTTGTTGATGACAAAGATTTCCGGAACAGCACCTGCTTTTGCAACTGCCTTTGCACTGTCATACTCACAGTTGGTTCCCGGGAAGACCGGAATTAAAACACGCGGGGTGTTGGTTCTAACCCGCGGCTTTGCAGTGTTTCTCTCGGTGTAGGAGATCTTCTCAATTGCATCTCCACCCTGTGCGATATTGCACGGATACACCGGTTCTAAGACAGCTTCATATGCTTCCTGCAGATTTCCAAGAGAAACAGCCTCGCCGGCGAAGGTGATGGTCTGCTCTGCAGTAGTCTCTCCAATAACAGTACCGGCAGTTCCCTCTGCCATCTCTACGATGAAGGAGCCGTATGCATAACCGAAGAGTTCCTGAAGGCTGATGTTTTCGAAGGAAACACCAATACCGTTTCCAATGGCTGCCTTGAAGACTGCTTCTGCGACACCACCGTATGCCGGAGTACTGCAGGAGAGAACTTTGCCCTCACGCATCAGTTTCGTGACTTCAGCAAAGACAGCAAGCAGAGACTCTGCCGTCGGGAGGTTTTCTGCATCATACTCCGGACGGAGCCAGCAGAGCTTGTGGCCTGCACCCTTGAGATCGTTGGAGATGATGTTTGCAATCTTTTCGGTGGTGACTGCAAAGGAAACTAAGGTCGGCGGGACGTCGAGCTGCTCAAACGATCCGCTCATAGAGTCTTTACCGCCGATTGCCCCGATACCGAGTCCCATCTGAGCTTTGAATGCTCCAAGAAGGGCTGCTGCAGGCTTACCCCAGCGCTTCGGGTTGTTTCCAAGCTTCTCAAAGAACTCCTGGAAGGAGAGGTAAACCTCAGTGAACTCTGCACCGGTTGCAACAAGTTTTGCGGCACTTTCCACAACCGCAAGGTAGGAGGCATGGTACGGGCTCTTCTCTGCAATGTACGGGTTGTATCCCCATGCCATTAAGGAACAGTCCTCGGTGTCTCCTTTCTCAACAGAAATCTTGTTTACCATTGCCTGAACCGGAGTCTGCTGGTACTTTCCGCCAAACGGCATTAAGACAGTTCCGGAACCAATCGTGGAGTCAAAGCGTTCAGAAAGACCTCTGCGGGAACAGGCGTTGATGTCGGTGACAATCTTTTCCATATTCCCGGTAAAGCCGCCGGAGACTTCGCGGAGGAAGGAAGACGGGCTTTCCATCTCAATATCAGTGTGCTTGGCTGCTCCGTTGGAGTTTAAGAACTCACGAGAGATGTCAACAATCTTGTCTCCGTTCCAGCGCATGATAAGCTGCGGCTCGGCGGTGACACGGGCAACAATCGTTGCTTCGAGGTTTTCACTGCGGGCGAGTTCGATGAATGCTGCTGCATCTTTCTCTTCGACAACGACCGCCATTCTCTCCTGGGATTCACTGATGGCAAGCTCAGTTCCGTCTAATCCGTCATACTTCTTCGGGACTGCGTTTAAGTCAATGTCAAGACCGTCAGCAAGCTCTCCGATAGCGACAGAGACTCCGCCTGCTCCAAAGTCATTACAGCGCTTAATCTTCGTGGATGCCTCCGCGTTTCTGAAGAGACGCTGAATCTTGCGCTCCTCCGGAGCATTTCCTTTCTGGACCTCGGATCCGCAGGTCTCGATAGAAGAAGCAGTGTGGGACTTGGAGGAACCGGTTGCTCCTCCGCATCCGTCACGACCGGTTCTTCCTCCTAAGAGAATGACAACATCGCCTGCTGCCGGAGTCTCGCGGCGGACGTTTGCGGCCGGTGCTGCACCAATGACTGCACCTAATTCCATGTGCTTTGCGATGTAGCCTTCGTGGTAGATTTCATCCACAATTCCTGTTGCAAGACCAATCTGGTTTCCGTAGGAACTGTAGCCGGCAGCGGCAGTGGAGGCAATCTTTCTCTGCGGAAGCTTACCCGGGAGAGTCTCTGCAATCGGCGTCAGCGGGTTTCCGGAACCGGTCAGACGCATTGCTGCATACACATAGGCTCTTCCGGAAAGCGGATCGCGGATTGCACCTCCGACACAGGTTGCCGCTCCGCCGAACGGTTCGATTTCGGTCGGGTGGTTGTGGGTCTCGTTCTTGAAGAGTAAAAGCCAGTCCTCTTCTTTTCCGTCTACGGTGATGGTAATCTTGACAGTACAGGCGTTGATTTCGTCGGACTCGTCAAGTTTGTC
>JAFZFW010000091.1 GCA_017555685.1 Methanocorpusculum sp. | reverse complement strand
GGACTGCGCTTCTGATCTGGAAGATGGCGTTTACTCTCGGCTTTCTTAAGTCAAGGTATCTGTTGTCGAGTCTGGTGTCTAAGTCTGCCGGGACTTTCTCGGAGACATCGAGCGGGAGCGGGGTTGCTGCACGAGAGAGAACAGTTAAGGTCTCCGGGACAAGTTCTCGTCCTCCTGGTGCCTTTTCGGTTGCCTTGACAACACCGGTGCATTCGATGACAGATTCGCGGCTGATTTCCTTTAATGCAGCAAGGACTTCTTCGCTGACCTTCTTCTTCGGGATGGTGACCTGAAGGATTCCGGTTCTGTCGCGGACTAAAAGGAAGGTGAGACCGCCTAAGTCTCTTTCTTCATGAACCCAGCCGGCAACGTGTGCCTGACCGACTTCAGGGGTGACTTCTTTTATTGGTATGCGCATAAAATCTCTTATACATTGGTCGTCAGAATAGATTATAGTTTGCTGAGGGTTTGCACCTCCTCTGGTGTTGAGGCAGTTTTAATTACTCTTGATTTCAATTTTAGTTAGACAAAATATTTGGGAGGATAGCACATGTTTCATTATATCTGGCCGATAGTATTGGTTATCCTGTCAAATGTGATGTATCAGCTTTGTGCCCGGAGGATGCCGAACAGCGTTGACCCGTTCGCCGCCCTTACGGTAACCTATCTTGTGGGAGCTGGAGCATCTCTTCTTCTGTATCTCCTGCTGCATAAGGGTGGAAATATCTTCGAAGAGTTCAGTCAGATAAACTGGGTACCGTTTGTTTTCGGGCTCGTTATCGTCGGAATTGAAGTCGGGTGGATTTTTGTGTATCGGGCAGGCTGGCAGGTAAGTACTGCCCCTATCGTTCAAAGTGCCATCGTCGCAGTGATTCTCATCATACTGGGATTCCTTCTCTTCAAGGAGTCCATGACCTGGAATAAGATTCTCGGTGTAGCTGTCTGTATATTGGGGCTGTTTTTCATCAACCTGAAACCATAACCCATGTCCTGTCTTCAAAACCCTAATACCCTCAGGCGACCTATAGTATCTTGTGCAGATACCAGGCATATGAAAGGCCCCCGCCTGACCGATACGCAATCGCGTGGGATGAGGGACGGGACAACAGGATATGCCACAGGCACCCCCTGCCCGGTCAAAGAGCCGCGAGGACATGCGATAGCATCCGGTGAACGGCATCGGTTAACGGCAGGGGACAGACCTTTTGACGCCGGAGTATCCCCGGTTATTTCTGAAATTCTGTTAGTCGCGGTGACTGTTCTTCTCGCGGCTGTTGTTTCTGCGTATCTTTTCGGACTGTTTCCGGTTCCCTATGCTGAAGAGGAGACGCCGGAGATTCTAAAAATTGTTTCCATCTCGCACTTTTCCGACTCCGGACAGCTTACCTATGCCGGAATTCTGACAGTCAAAAATGTTGATTACCATCCGCTGGAAAACCGTAAGCACGGTATCTGGATTTCCATAAACGGTGTGCGGCAGAATGTCGTAATCGGGACATTAAACTCCCACGATTTCATCTCCACGAATCATTACGGCGTCCACCTCATCAAAGGGGCAGGCCCGGACGGAGATCTCTGGGAGTCCGGAAACCGCGGGGTCATTGACCTTTCGGATAAACTCATCAGCCCGGGCGATCTGGTAACGGTTGAAGTGTATCAGCTCGGCACGGAAAAAATCGTCTCCCGCTCGGAGCTTAGCGCCCCATCGGTTTTTGTTCAATGAGAACATATATCCTCATTCAGGACGAATACATTAGGTAGAAGATACTATGCCGAAACACTGCGATATTCCGGTAAAACAGTTCATCCCGCGTGCAGGGATGACCGTCAATGAACTCATCACCGAAATGGGGCACGCCGGAGCCTACAACGGAGGAAGCCTTTTTGGAGCAGTCGAGCTCTATGAAAAGATGCTCAGCGACCCGGACATGACCAAGTTCTTCGGTCTTTCCGGCGCTATGGTGCCGGCCGGAATGGGAGGCGTTGTCTCCACACTGATGGACAAAGGACACATTGATGTCTTAACCTCCACCGGAGCAAACTTAACCCACGATATCATCGAGGCTATCGGATGCCACCACTACAAAGGCTCTGCAGAGTGCGATGACATCGAACTCAGACAGGATGACATCAACAGAATCTACGATGTATTCCTGCCGAACGAAGCCTACATTGAACTCGAAGACTTCATTCAGGATGTTTACACCAGCCTGCCGGAGAAACCGATTACCATCAGCGACCTTCTCCGCACCATTGGAGAACAGCTCGATACTGGTATCCTTGCGACTGCCGCAAAGAACGACATCCCGGTCTACTGTCCGGCATTTCAGGATTCTGTCCTCGGTCTCCAGTACTGGATGTACTCGCAGTTCCACAAGAAGACCATTCTTGATGCAATCGGCGACATGCACAATCTCATGAACACGGCATTCAATGTCAAGAAGGCAGGAGCAGTCTTTGTCGGCGGCGGTGTTCCGAAGAACTTCACTCTGCAGACGATGCTCATGACAGAGAATGCATTCACCTATGTTATCCAGTTAACCGGAGACCGCCCTGACTTAGGAGGTCTTTCCGGTGCAACCTTGGACGAGGCAAAGTCCTGGGGTAAGATTGGTGAGGGAGGAGTTGGAATCACTGTGTATGGGGACGCAACCATCACGCTTCCGGTCTTAGCAACCGCAACACTCGAACGTCTGGAGGGACGCAAGTAAATGGCAGATTTATTATTAGCACTTGATGTAAAAGGAAAGGAAAAGGCAGTCGAAGTCGCAGAAGCCTGTGCAGGCGAGATTGATGCAATCAAAATCGGATACCCGCTTGTCCTGTCTGCAGGTCTCGGTGTTGTCAAGGAGCTTGCAAAGTTCGGCACTCCGATTATCGCAGACTTTAAGGTCGCAGACATCCCGAACACCAACTCCCTTATCTGCGAAGAGGTCTTTGCAGCAGGATGTTCCGGCATCATTACCCACGCATTCTGCGGAGAGGACTCTCTTGCTGCAATTGTTGACGGAGCACACGCTCACGGAGGCGAGGCATTTGTGGTCTGCGAGATGAGCCACCCGGGAGCACTTACCTTCTTAACCGGCGCAAACGCGGAAAAGATGGCAGGCATGGCAAAGGCCGCAGGAGCCGACGGCATCATCGCTCCGGCAACCCGTCCGGAGAGAACTGCAGTTCTGCGTGAGATTATCGGAAACGATATGAAGATCTGTTCTCCGGGTGTTGGTGCACAGGGTGCTCAGCCGGAGGATGTGAAGAAGTACGTCGATGGAATTATTGTCGGCCGTGCTATCTACGAAGCAGAAGACGTCAAAGCAGCCGCTCACGCCTACAAGCTTCGCTGTATCTGATTTTCAAAGATACACCCTTCTTTTTCCCCGCATTGTACTGTCCAGTAGAGGACAGGCACGTGATAGATTTTTTTGCAGAGCTGTAAGGATAT
Organism: Methanocorpusculum sp.; assembly: GCA_017555685.1. Taxonomy (GTDB): domain Archaea; phylum Halobacteriota; class Methanomicrobia; order Methanomicrobiales; family Methanocorpusculaceae; genus Methanocorpusculum. The sequence goes on along the minus strand of JAFZFW010000091.1, from coordinate 1,214 downwards.
CTGGTGTTTATTTCTGATATCGTATGCCAGAAAGTCCGGCTTTGCAAGGAAGTTTGTAAGCAGGTTTGTGATGAGCAGGCGCTGCCAGAGCGGGATTGCTTTTGCCTCGCGGTCTTTGAATCGTGAAGAAAGCTGTCCTCTCAGGTATTCGGGACGGTTTTTTGCAAACCATCGAAGCGCAATAGGCGAGAATGATTCAATTGCGAGCGGTCCTTTGTATCCCTGCAGAATCAGGCACGTCTTTTCACAGAGTTCTGCACAGTCAATGTATGCTTTGATTTCGACTAAGAGCGGAACTCCGTCCGCCTCCCGCACGGCTTCGCTTAGGAGAGGGATGGTCTCTTCAGAGCCGAAGAGGGGGATGGTTTTTAGTTCCGCATAGGTGAGGTCGGATATTTTCCTGTCCAGTCCTGCTGCACGGAGGAGTGTTTCGTCATGAAACACCACAACCTCTTTGTCTTTGGTGAGCCGGACATCCAGTTCGATGCCGACGCTGTTCTCTCTTGCTTTGGCAAATGCGGGAAGGGTGTTTTCCGGGACAGTGCCGTGCAGTCCGCGATGGGCAAACGCGTTTTTGCAGAATGCTTCTGCTGTTGCCCGCCGGTTTTTGTATGGGCGGATGCAGAAGAGCCAGAGGAGGATGAGGAATACAGGAAGCAGGAGAAGACGGTACACGTATAATCTGATTTGCTGTTCTCAGGTATATTTTTGCGGCACACGGTCGGAAAGTGTATAAGAATTACGCCCTAATATAATTCTATGAATACCATCCTCCAGACAGCGCTGGATTTAACCGAACTGTCGCGTGCACTGCAGATAGCACGCGAAGCTGTTCTCGGCGGAACCGACTGGATTGAAGCGGGCACTCCTTTAATCAAAAGCGAGGGAATGAACGCGGTACGCGAACTCGCAAAGGAGTTCCCGAACCATAAAATCATCGCCGACCTGAAAACCTCGGATACCGGAGGGCTTGAGGTGGAGATGGCGGCAAAGGCAGGCGCAGATGTTGTCTGTATCTTAGCATCTGCTGACGATGCAGTAATCGCTGACGCTCTTCGCGGGGCGGCACTCTACGGTGTCGAGCTGATGGCAGATATGATGAACGTGGCCGATGTCGCAGGTCGTGCCAGACAGCTTGCGGATATGGGGGTTCACATCATCAATGCCCACGTGGGAATCGATCAGCAGATGGAGGGAAAAAACCCGCTCGATAT
>JAFZFW010000090.1 GCA_017555685.1 Methanocorpusculum sp. | reverse complement strand
TTCAGACCGCCGTATCTCTGGTCTGCAGTAAAGGTCCTGCTCGATGCGGATGTGTTTGTCTCATGTGATCCGGTCGGCGGCGGTTTCAAGCGCGGCCCGCACAACGGAGAAAAGCAGGTGGAAGGGTGTCTGGATAAGGAAATCGTTGCGGCGATTAATGAGTACTCGCTTTCCGGGGACAAAGCAGTACTGCAGGCAGTATGGGATGCGGGGGAGAACTGCCGCGAGGAGTGGGAGTTCGTTCTGGAGAACGAGACCTCGTGGAATATGCCGCTTACCAAATAATTTCTTTTTTTTTACGTCCGCAGAAACATCGCGGCAAGTTTGTCTTTTGAGAGCACCAGTGTTGTCGGCCTTCCATGCGGACAGGTATACGGAGAATCTGTTTCCGCAAGTTGGCGTACCAGGCGTTCCATCTGGTTTTTGGTCAGCGGTGTGTTTCCTTTGACCACTGCACGGCAGGCAACTGTTTTGACAACCCGGTCCAAAACCCGCTCCGGATTCTTTTCGGTGATGCCGGCGGCTTCCGCGATAATTTCATGAATTACCTTCACATCTCCGAGTGTTGAGGAGATTACCGGCACCGAGCGGACTGCCCAGACATCCTGTCCGAACGGTTCAATCACATATCCTGCCTGGGAAAGAATCTCAGAAAGCTCAGGCATGGATGCGGATTCCGCACGTGAGAGGGACAGGGTAATCGGAGTGAGCAGTTCCTGGGATGCCTTCTTCTCGGCAATCTTTCGCAGAAGCTGATCATACATGACCCGCTCATGTGCCGCGTGCTGGTCAATGATAAGCAGCTCTCCTTTCGCGTTGCGGCAGGCGATGTATGTCTCGGCAATCTGGCCTAAGACCTCCGGGACTTCTACCGCTGGTTTTGCCGGTTCGGCCTCCTTCCGCAGACCTTCGGTTCTCCGGAGCTGAATCTCCGTCTGGCGTGCGGCAGCTCTGTCCGGTTCGGCTGCGGATGCCGGAGACAGATAGGATGCCACCTTCTCATACAGACTCTGTTTTGGAGAAGCAAACGGAGCATCTGCCTTTTTCGGCTCTTCCTTCGGCAGAGCATAGGATTTCTCCGGTTCTATTCTGCTCTGTTTTTCTTCGAAGACAAGCTTCTGCTGTGTCTCCGGTGCAGGTGCTGCCGGGGCTTCAAAGACTGTATCATCGTGCAGCGCGGTGTACACTGCATCACGGAGCGCAGAGACAACATCCCGTTCGCGTGAGAGACGGACCTCGCGTTTTGTCGGATGCACATTCACGTCCACCTCACGCGGGTCGAGCGTGATGTCTAAGAAGGCCGCGGGGTACATGCCTTTGGGAAGCAGTGTGCCGTATCCTTCACGGACTGCCCACTGCAGAGACTTCGAAGATACCTGTCTGCCGTTTATCGAGAGATAGAAGCGGGTAGGTGTCGGCCGCATATTGCATCCGGGTTTGGAAATCCAGCCGGAAACCTTCGCAATCCTGCCGTCTGCATCAACGGCCGTCAGGTCTTTGGCGAATGCCGCGCCGAAAACGGCAGCAATTGCATCCTGATATGCACCGGTACCGTATGTCCTGAACCGCTCCTTTCCCTGGTAAAGGAGGACAAACGATACCTCGCGGTGTGCGAGCGCGATTCGCTCTACTATATCATAGATATGCGAGAGCTCAGTGGAAACCGAACGCTGGAACTTTCTGCGTGCCGGGGTGTTGTAGAACAAGTCCTCGACAACAATTGTTGTCCCTTCCGGCGCTCCAACCGCAGTCTGACGGATGAGTTCTCCGCCGTGGATAACTACCTGTACTGCTTCCGGCGTGTCTGCCCCGCGTTCCTTTGAAGTGAACGTGACTTTGGAAACTGCCGCAATACTTGCCAGTGCTTCACCGCGGAAGCCGAGTGTCACAATTCCTGCGAGATCATCCGGTGCAGAGATTTTGCTTGTTGCATGCTGACGGAATGCGAGCACTGCATCTTCGGCGCTCACACCGATTCCGTCATCGGTGACCGCAATCCGTTTTACTGAAGTCGTATCTGCTGAAAGGTCGATGATGATTTTTGCAGCCTTTGCATCAACGGCGTTCTCGACCAGTTCTTTTACCACCGATGCCGCCCGCTCAACCACTTCGCCTGCGGCAATATGGTTGATGGTTTCCTCATCCAGGACATGAATCCGCCCCATTATTTCTTCTCCATGAGTGCTTTGAGTTCATTCACGAGCAGTAATGCCTGCATTGGTGTCATATCGTTGGGGTTAACCTCACGCAGACGTTCTTCCACTGCTGACGGTTCGGCTTCTGCGGGTGCAGAGTCAAAGAGCAGCATCTGCGTGTAATACTTCTGACCGCCGGCTGCTGCGTCCTCGCGGAGTGCGGATTTCAGGACTTCTTCGGCACGGGTTAAGACCTTCTTCGGGACACCGGCGATTTTTGCGACATGAATACCGTAACTCCGGTCGGTTGCACCCGGAATGAGTTTTCGAAGAAACGTGATGTCGTGCGCATCCTCCTTTACCGCGAAGTGGTAGTTTTTAACACGGCGCAGTTCGGACTCCATGGTGATGAGCTGATGGAAGTGCGTTGCAAAGAGTGTCCGCGGTCCTGCCGCACCTTTTCCGTGGAGGTATTCCAGAACTGCCCGGGCAATGGAGTATCCGTCAACGGTACTTGTTCCGCGGCCGATTTCATCTAAGAGAATCAGACTTTTTTCTGTTGCATTGTTTAAGATGTTGGCAAGCTCCAGCATCTCGACCATGAAAGTACTCTGTCCGCCGGCAAGGTCATCGGATGCACCGACCCGCGTAAACACACGGTCTACAATTCCGACACGGGCAAACCGTGCGGGAACGAATGAGCCGGTCTGTGCCATGATGGCAAGAAGAGCAACGCTTCGCATGTACGTGGACTTACCTGCCATGTTCGCTCCGGTGAGAATCAGAATCTGTTTCTCAACCGCGCTCATCTCGGTATCATTCGGGACATAGCCTCCCGGGACAGCGTTTTCCACAATCGGGTGTCGGCCGTCACGGATTAACAGCTCCGGCTGTTCGACAAGTTCCGGCCGGACATAGTTGTTGGTAAGCGCGAGGTCAGCAAAGGATGCCAGGCTGTCGATGATACCAATGGCAGAGGCTGCTTCCTGCAGTTCGCGGACATGACCGCGAAGGGTTTCAATCAGTTCCTCATAGAGCTGTACTTCAAGCGCGAGCATCCGGTCGTCTGCCTGTGCCATGAGTGCCTCGCGTTCGCGAAGGGCAGGGATGGTGAAGCGCTCGCCGTTTGCGGTTGTCTGTTTTCTCTCATACTCGGCAGGTACTTTGTCGAGGTTGGCTTTGGTTACCTCAATGTAGTATCCGAATACATTGTTGTAGGCAATCTTGAGTGAACGAATACCGGTCCGTTCGCGCTCGGTGTTCTGGAGTTCTGCAATCCAGCTTCTGCCGTTTGCAACCACATCACGCAGCGCATCCAAATCCGCGGAGTATCCGCCGCGAATCACTCCGCCGTTTTTGTAGACAACCGGTGGCTCATCCACGATTGCCGAGAGGATGAGATCGGAGATTCCGGTAAACTCCGGAATCTCGGCAATCTTTTCGCGCAGAAGTCCGGCGGCACTGCCCAGTTCATCTGCCAAATCCGGGATTGCGCACAGACTTGTGGAAAGCGAGAGCAGATCACGCGGGGATGCGTTTCCATATGCAATGCGTCCTGCGATACGCTCAATATCGGAAAGCCGCGAGAGAACACTGCGGGCAGTACTCAGGAGCACCGGGCGCTCGGTTAAGAACTGCACTGCATCGAGACGGTAGTTAATCTCAGACGGACTGGTAGATGGTCGTGTTAAAACACTGCGCAGAGCACGAGCCCCCATCGGGGTCTTTGTCCTGTTGAGGAAGCCGAAGAGTGTTGTGTCGTTTCTGTCTCCCCGAAGCGGAGTGAGAATTTCCAGGTTCCGCAGAGAGACAGCATCTAAAATCATAGCATCAGTGTCGTACTTCTTCGAAAAGCCCTGGATGTGACTTAACGAAACCTTCTGGGTTTCCTTTGAGTAGCGGACTGCCGCTGCTGCTGCTGCAAGGCAGAGCGGAGAACTGGTGTCAAATCCGTCAAGAGAGGCAACGCCGAACTGCTCGCATAACGTCTGCTCCGCGTTGTCGAAGAACAGTGAGCGGACCGGTGTTAACACGCGGCCGGTCGATGCAAGGAACGGAATCATGTCTGCCGGCGTGTCCTGCGGCACCAGAATCTCTAACGGAGAGTACCGCTCAATTTCAGTTGCAAGCGCGGCAAAACCGTCTCCGCCGATAATTTCCTTGATGAAGAATTCTCCAGTCGTGATGTCAAGGAAAGCAAGGCCGATGATATTTTTCTTTAAGTCCGGGTTTGCCGCCATCATATAGCGGGCGGCCTGCCCTGGAATAATATCAGCATCTATCGCTGTACCCGGAGTTACGACCCGTACCACATCACGCTTTACGACACCTTTTGCCTGTTTTGGATCTTCTACCTGCTCGCAAATGGCAACCTTGTATCCTTTGCGGATCATACGCGGCAGGTAGAGATCTACGGCATGGAAGGGAATTCCGGAAAGCGGAATCGGATTTCCCTCCGGATCTTTGGAGCGCGAGGTAAGTACAAGGTCAAGCTCGCGGGAACAGATTTCGGCATCCTCGAAAAAGGTCTCATAAAAGTCCCCCATGCGCATGAACAGAATACAGTCAGGATACTGCTCTTTGAACATCTTGACCTGCTGCATCGCCGGGGTGAGTTTTTTCTCAGGTGCCATAGTGATATACTATTTGCTTTTAGAAGGTAAGAGAGTTGTTGAATTACACTGCAGTCATATATTTCAAGAACGAATGTATAAGAAATGAACTTTGCAACAAAAATCACTCTGCTCCTTGGAGCATTCTCGGCGATGGCATTTTCCAATGCTCTGGTGCCGGTGCTTGCAGAGATTGCGCCCGATGCTTCAGTGCAGGGGCTCTTATATGCCGCATACTTCTTCGGGGCATTTGCAACGGTCTTTCCGGTCGGCTGGCTTTCGGATAAAACCGGCCGCGCACCGCTTTTAAAAATCGGACTGTTTGGAACATTTGCTTCAGCTATTCTGCTGTTTGCAGTATATCCGAACCTCACACTATCAGTGGTGTTCCGTGCTCTGGAAGGAATTTTTACCGGAGTCTTTGCTGCCGCGGCATTTTCCTATGTCAATTCGCAGACCGACCATCTCAAACTTTCCGGACTCTACATTGCTCTGATGAATATCGGCATGGTTGCAGGCCTCGTGATTTCCGGATTCCTTGCAGTACTGCATCCATATGCCGGCGTGCTGTTCTTTGGCATCCTCTGTGGAATTGCAGCCGTTGCTTCGCTGTTCTTCCGTGATGCAAACGAAACAAAAGGAGCGTTATCTCCGGCCGAGACAATTTCGGTTGCCCGTTATCATCTCTGGCTCTGGGTTGGAATCTTTATGTTTACCGGAGTCACCGGTGTGGTAACCAGTACATATCCGGAACTTTCCGGTCTTTCTGCAGACCTGACCGGAATTCTGACCGGACTTATGAGCGTTGCAACCGCGGTCACGGTTTTTGTTACATCCCGCTTTGTTATCCGTGACTCTCTTGCGGTTGTCCGCTTTGCCGCGATATGTCTGGCACTTGTTCTCCCGCTTGTTATCTACTCCCCGCTTGGAATCATTCTGGTTGGCGCAGTATACGGAGTAATCAACGCGGCGGTTATGGATTATATCGCATCCACCAACCGTCCGCAGGGAGTAATGAACGGCTTATTCCTCTTTATTCAGTACGGGGGAATGTGGTTTTTGCCGGTTGTTGCGGGATTTCTTGCGGTGCCCGCCGGATACCTTGCGGTGTTCCTGATTTGCGGGCTTTTGTGTCTTGCTGCCGGACTGCTGATTGTTCGCTGTCCGTGCTACGTTCGGGTGTGACCGCTTCTTCCCCTTTCCTTTTTTCGGCTTCGGCAGGTTTTCCGGGTCAGGCTGGCGCTCAGGCTTTCCGGTCTTCGGAAATGCGGTAAGTTCACTTGCGCAGTATTCGAGAATGGATTCCATGCGCTCGCTGCCGAGTCCCGGTTTCACGGTTTCGAGCCAGAGATAGAAGCCGACTCTTGGCGGGGTTGGACGTTCATACTTGAACCCTCCGGTACTTGCCGGGACCATCTTCAAGTACTGGCGCTGTTTTCTCGGTTTGAGATAGACGACCGGTTCAATCTCCGGGAAGTCAACAGCCATGATAACCTTGGAGTAGTTTTCCATCACGGCAGCTACGGTGAGCTGTTCGGATTTAATCCGCAGACCATGATTCTGCACGAGATTTTTAATCGCTGACGGGTACATTCCTCCGCAGATGACCTTCTTCACGAGCGGAGAGACAGACGGGTTGTCAAAGAACTGGTTTGCCGTTAGGTCATGTTCCTGGGCGAAGTAAAGCTGTGAAAGTGCTTCGTCATGGAGCTTCTTGTAGTCGAAGAGCTGAGTTCGTAAGTCTTCGGCACGGACCAGTTTCGGGCTGTTCTCCTGCTGGGTCGGGAGGTTCATGATTCTCATGCCTTTGAGGCAGGACTTCATGACCTCACACTCACGGGTACAGATGTAGGCATTGTCCGGATCTGCGCGCAGGCGGCGGACCACCTGGGTGTTTGCGATGTCGACGGAGGAGAAGAGGATAAATCCTACATTATCCTGTCCGAAAAGATAGCCGAAGAGTTTCTTTTTGTAGATAATCTCTGCTTCGAGATCCTTTAAGTCGGACGGGGATGTGACGATTTCACAGAAGACCACGCGGTCGTTTTTGTCGAATAACAGTAAATCGACTTCTGCTAAGTCCTGTCCGTTTCCGCGGACACGGATATCTCCTTTGTCTGCAGAATAAATGCCGTTTGTTCCAAGCTGGCGTTTGGTTTTGTGTTTTTTTACGTCAGAACCTTTTCTGACGATTTTCTTGATGGTCTCGGTCTGCCCCGCAATCCGGATTAACTGTTCGTAGATGAGATATTCAAACCAGTATCCCTCTGCAGTTCTCATCACCATGATGTCATCAGAGAAGAGGTTCTTTCTGTCGGCAGAACGCATATGGCGCAGTGCACGGACAGCTACCGCTCGCTCTGGTTTGTAGCGGGTAAACTGTTCAGTAATCCAGGAGAGCATCGAAGACGTCTCTCGTTTTTCCGGTGTCATAATTATTTGAGGACGTGGATTCTTCGGGTGAGGCTTTTGTGAACATACTGTTCGAAGAAGCCTTCCAGTTCAAAATCAAACTCGGGAATAATATGGCGGATGTCGCGATGAGTAACAATCACTGCGCGTCCGTCTTTTCTTAATACGCGTCTGATTTCGGCAAGTGAGCCGCGATAGAGTGCTTCAAGGCTGTCTGCTCCGATAGAGGTTGACTGTCCGTAGGGGAGGTCGGCTGCGACTGCGTGGAATGTTTCATCCTTATAGGGCATTGCAGTTGCATCAGCTCTGATGCAGATACCTCCCGGGTTATTCAGTCTGCATCCGGCAAGCATCTCTTCGTCATAGTCGCTTCCGACAGCGTTGACGTTTAACATGCGGCATTCAAGAAGCACACCTCCTGTTCCGCAGAACGGATCAAGGAGGAGTTCTCCTTCTTTTACCCGGGTGAGATTTACAATTGCCCGGGCAAGTAAGGGCATGATTACTCCCGGATGGAAGTATGCCCGCTGTTTCGGGTCCCGTTCGGAATAGCTTCCGCGGTCGATTTTATGGAGTACGCGCCCGAACCAGCACTGACCGTCGCTGAATACTGCACGGTATTCTATCTCGGGATTTTTGAGGGAGACTTTTCCTGTGATAAGGGATCCCATCATTTTCTCCAGTTCAAGCTGGGAGATGTCTACGACGGCCGGATGAATCTTTCTTGCTCTGCAGCAGTAGGGTTTTTCTGCAGTGATGTTGAGGGATGTCATGAGTTCCCGTAAATCTTCTGCAGTTCCGTTGCAGACTCCGAGAAGTTCGGAGACTACGTGGGTTTCTGCGAGCCGTGTGGTCTCATCAGGATTTTCTGTTTCGGCAACAGCAATTCCGTTAGCCCGTTCGGTAACAGTTCCGACGCAGGCAATTTCGGCCTCGGCTAATGCCTGATTATCTCCTGAGAGTTCATACAGCAGTTTCATCCGTCTTATATGTGGGTTGTTCACTCTTATTTATCTGAGTGTTTCCGGTATGTCTTCGGGGAGGATATAGTATGCTTTGACGAAGTGTTCCGGGTGGTAGCGGAGTTTTGCCTCGCGAAGGCCCGGGACATCCATGTCACTTTCCCGGTTTATCCAGGTGACTTTTCCGCGGAGTTCACGCGCGGTTTCTTTGTTTATGATTTTGTAGATTCCCGGATAGTTACTTAATCCTTTTTCGAAGTGAATGAGGGCAGCGTCTTTGTTCTGGATTTCCCATACTGCCATGCCCGCAAGGCATCCGTTTTCTTCGATGCGGATGGTAATGCCGTCTACCGGTAGTTCGCTCCAGTGGTCCAGTGTGAAGCAGAGGGCAGTAATTTCTTCATTCATAATGGAATTTGCATCGCACTGTTTTTCGCGCGCCCATTCTACAACGAGTCTGGATATTTCGGGGATGTTGTTCTCTGTAATCTTTTCGACGCGGTATTTCCAGCGCGCGTTGAAGGTGTTTATCTGTCCTCTGATGTTGCGGTATTTTTTCCCGTTGAGGTCTGCAAGCTCTTCTGTATTATAACAGTATTCGAAGTAGCCGCGGTTTTCAGTAACAGGAATTTCCGGGTGGGTTTTCTTCAGCAGCGCTAATGCTTCTTCTTCATAGATTTCCAGAACGATTCCTTCTTCGCGCGCGAAGATGAGCAGTTCTTCGAGAAGTGCGCTGTCCTGTTCTCCAATCGGAGTGTGGATTCCGCGCTCTCCTTCCATGCAGCATTCAAGAATGAGGTGATTTTTGTATTCGGCAAATGCGCAGGGTGCGCAGTGCTCCCAGGACAGTATGGTAACTATTGACGATTCGGAGTGATACTGCGGGTAGCGCGTGAGGTATTCTTCTATAGTATTTCTGTTTTCGAAGGTGACGGGGGTGAAATCTGCGCGCGTGAGCATTTATTCCTCGGTGAGCATGGGGGTGTAGTTTTCCATGCGCGAAAATCCTGCGCGCTCATAGAATCCTTCTTTTCCCGGTGCGGATATGAGTCCTATCCAGGTGTGTCCGGTGAGTTCTGCTATGCGCTTGAGCGCGCTGACTATGCGTCCGCCAATTCCCATTTCACGGTATTCCGGGAAGACAACGACATCTTGTATATAGCAGTCGCTTGATCCGTCGCTGATGAGTCTGCCCATGCCAATGGCGTTATTTTCAGAATCGCGTGCGATTAATACGAGAAAACTTCCGTTTATGAGGGTCGGGATTTGTGTTTTGTCCCATCCCATCTCCCACCAGCCGCCTGCGCGATAGAGATCTATTACTTCTTCTGCGCTCCATGCGCGTACTGCGGTCAGGGTGATGTTTTCCGGCGCGATATTTATAGCAGACATATGTTTGTTATGTAGTTTGTAGGCTTTTTGGAGTTATGATGGTAGCGGTTCATGCATTTTCTCGGAATTATTTCGAAGCTTATTTATGCCTCTGCGTACAACTATGTTACCTCACAAGTCAGACAGTTACTCAGCATGAGTAAACTGGATCTGAGGACTTGTCAGCTTTCCTCTCTTCGGAGTTCTTTTCGAAGAGTATA
>JAFZFW010000089.1 GCA_017555685.1 Methanocorpusculum sp. | reverse complement strand
GTTTCGGGTAGAATGCTTCCAGGGCTTTGGAGAACGTTTCGAACCGTGCAGTCGGCTCGCGGCCTGCTGCCGGACGCGGGAATGCGCCTTTTGCATCGATAACCGGCTCCGGCGTTTTGAGCCGGTCAATCCATGCACACATGGCATCATAGACCGGGCGAAGCTGGGCATCCTCTGCATAGGCGACCGGCATGGACTTTGAGACTCCTGCTTCAGCACAGACCTCTTCGGCATTTACTCCGCCAAGCATAAAGGTAGTCGCAAGAGCTCTGACGACATCAGCGTCTGCGGTACGGATTTTTTCGCAGAACTCTTCGTAGGATAACTCTTCCGGACTCTTTGCCGTTCCTTCGTAGAGCGCTCCGGCAACGATATCACGGTCGCGGAAGCGTTTCTGCGAGAGTGCATTGATGATTTTGAAGTCCTTGTCGGTGAAGATCAGGTTTCCTTCGTCGAACAGCTCGAAGATCAGTTTATATTCATTCGGACCTTTTCCAATCGAGAAGATGATGACACGCTCAATTCCCTTCTGCTCGATTGCGAGGACTTTACCGCCTTCGATGTACTTTCGAAGGTACATCGAGAATCCCGACGGGTTCTTCGGTGCGGGCGGGAGTTCTGAGGTCAGATGGGCACGGACGCCTTTTTCTGCAAAGAGGAGGTGACGCGCCTTCTCTTCACCGTTTAACCGGAAGCCGAAAGACGCAGTATCGTATTGGTATATTTTTCCTATCCAGAGGGGAAGGAGTGCGGAAAGTTCTGCGACTTCCGCTCTGACATCCGTTCCGCTCATTCCCTGTAATGTCGCCATATAATCCTAATATAGATAAGGTGTGGGAGCTAATATAATTAAACTATTATTCGGGAGGGTGCCGAATGCAGGTAGCCTATATCAGAAAAGAAAAATGTAATACAACAATGTGCAACCGCTGCGTAAAGTTCTGTCCGGCGTCCAGAAAAGACATGCCGGTCATCTTTATCGGCAGAAACAAGAAGGCAACGGTTGTTGAGGAACTCTGCAACGGATGCGGAAAGTGTGTAAAGATCTGTCCGGAAAAGGCAATCGAGATGAAGTTCATCAAAGACAAGGTTGTCGCAGCTGAACCGGTCGGGGAGACTGAAGAGGCACCATCCAAGCAGACTGCTCCGTCCCAGGCAGCACCAGCTCCGGCTCCGAAGCACAAGGAGACTCCGGAAGAGAAGAAGGCAAGAAAGAAGGCAGAACACGTAAACCGTGTCATCAGAACAGCAATCGCCTGTGTCCTTGGTATGCTTGCCGGTCTTGCATCCTTCTACCTTGCAGGAACCATGAGTATGACTGACGGCACTCAGCCGATGCCGGTCATCGGTCTGCTGATTTTAGTGCTTGCAATCGTTATCCAGAAGACCATCTTTATGGTCATCAGAATTGATGTCTCCAAACTTGGTAAGAAAGACTGGTTCTACCAGGGATTCATGACCTTTGTTACCTGGTACCTTTCCTGGACGATGATGCTGTCGACCTCCTTCCTCTCCGCATAACATGAGACTCGCTATCGTTCATAAAGACCGCTGCCACGCAAAGAAGTGTGCACATGAGTGTATCATCTACTGTCCGCGCGTCAGAACCGGTGACGAGACTGTCACTATCGGAGAAGACAACCGTGCGGTTATCTCCGAAGAGCTCTGTGTAGGATGCGGTATCTGCATCAAGAAGTGTCCGTTTGAAGCACTCGATATCATTCAGCTCCCGGAGGAGCTTGACACCCCGGTCAACCGCTACGGTCCGAATGCCTTCGTGCTCTACGGTCTTCCGCAGCCGGTTGCAGGAAAAGTCACTGGTGTCTTAGGACCAAACGGTATCGGAAAGTCCACTGCAGTGAAAATCCTCTCCGGACAGGTAAAGCCGAACTTAGGTATCTTCGACCATGAAGTTGAGTGGGACGAGGTCTTAAAGTTCTACGCCGGAACCGAGCTCTTCGACTACCTGCAGAAGGTTGCGGCAAAAACAATCAAAGCATCCATCAAGCCGCAGTATATCGACTTCATCCCGAAGGTCTTCAAGGGAACCGTTGCAAACCTGCTCAAGCAGAATGACGAGCGCGGAAAGCTCGACTACTACATCAAAGAGCTTGCCTTAACCACTATCCTCGACAAGGATTTAAAGACCTTATCCGGCGGAGAACTGCAGCGTGTAGCACTCACTGTTGCACTCTCCAAGAAGGCAAACTTCTACTTCCTTGATGAAGTCACTCCGTTCCTGGATATCTATCAGAGAATGGTTGCCGCAAAGCTCATCCGTGAAATTGCCGCAGAAAGTCCGGTTGTCTTAGTCGAACACGATATCGCTATCCTCGACATGGTTGCAGAGTCTGTGCACCTGGCATACGGTAAACCTGCCGCATTTGGTATCATCACCCGCCCGAAGGGAGTTCGTGTTGGTGTCAACCAGTACCTGGCAGGTTTCGTGGATGAGGAAAATGTCAGAATCCGTGACTATCCGGTTGTCTTCGAGACCCGCGGCCACGAAAGCGATGTTGACCGCCAGATTTTAATGGACATCCCGGCAATGACCAAGACTTTCCCGGGCTTCAAGCTGACTGTTGAAGGCGGAGAGGTTCGCCGCGGAGAAGTCTTAGGAATTGTCGGAGCAAACGGTATTGGTAAGTCCACGTTTGCAAAGCTGTTAGCCGGTGTGGAAAAGCCGGATGACGGCAAGGTCTTTGACACGGTAACCGTTTCCTACAAGCCGCAGTATGTAACTGCCGACCCGAACTCTTCTGATACAGTAGAGTACATCCTGCGCCAGGCAACGAGAAAGTTCGACTCCTCCTACTATCAGCACGAAATCATCGAGCCGCTGGGACTCGGTGCTCTTCTGCAGTCTGAAGTCAGAACACTTTCCGGCGGAGAACTGCAGCGTGTTGCAATCGCCTTATGTCTCTCCCGCGATGCTGACTTATACATCCTTGATGAACCGTCCGCACACCTCGATGTCGAGCAGCGTTTAGTGACCACCAAGGTCATTAAGCGTGCAGCAGAAGACAAGGAAGCCGGTGTGATGGTCATTGATCACGATATGTACACCATCGACATGATTTCCGAGCGTCTCTTAGTCTTCGATGGTGTTCCGGGTCAGGAAGGTCAGGCACGCGGTCCGTTCGAGATGAAGGACGGTATGAACCTGTTCCTCTCCAACCTCGGAATCACCTTCCGCCGTGACAAGACCGGACGCCCGCGTATCAACAAACCGGGATCCTACCTTGACCGCGAGCAGAAGTCTGCAGGCGAGTACTACTACTACGAC
>JAFZFW010000088.1 GCA_017555685.1 Methanocorpusculum sp. | reverse complement strand
CCGGCGCATCGCCGACGACCTGGTAAATCTCAGCACGTGCTGCTTCGTGGACAGAGCCGGAGCCGGTGGTTGCGAACGGCTCTATGGCGATAACTGAATCTGTACGAAGTACTCCGCTGCCGAACACACTGGTGTTCGGGATGGATAATCCATGGTGCAGACTGTAGCGTCCAAGGCCGTGACCGGTTAAGTTCACAATCGGGCGGTATCCGTAGGAGGTGATTGTCTCTTCGACAACCTTTCCAATCTCGGAGACCACAAGTTCCGGCTTTACCATGCCGATTGCTGCATCAAGAGCCTTCTGTGCTGCCTCACAGAGCTTATCGTGATCACCAAGGTTGACAGAGACTGCAGTGTCTGCAATATATCCGTCGATATGTGTTCCGATATCCAGCTTTACGAGGTCTCCTTCTGCAAACACCCGCTCGTCAACCGGGGACGGGGTGTCGTGGGCTGCGCATTCATTGATGGAGATGTTCGGCGGGAAGGAAGGATTTGCTCCGGCTGCCTCAATCTTATCGAGAACCATATCGAAAATATCGGTGTGCAGAACTCCCGGTTTGATTTCTGCCGCACAGGTGTGGAGGACGGCCTTTGCTATTCTGCCGGCTTCCAGATAACAGTCAAGCTCTGTATCGTTCATACTACTATTAATTCCTCCTCAAAGGTAGTAAATCTATCAAACCCGTCTTCGGTAACAGCCCCCATATCCTCAAGTCTGACTCCTCCAATGCCCGGATAATAGAGTCCCGGCTCAACGGTCACCACATTTCCTTCTTCTAAGATTCCGCCGCGCACAGAAAGCGACGGGCTTTCATGAATTGCGAGACCTACTCCGTGGCCTAAACTGTGGATAAATCCTGACGTGCCGGCTGTTACGTATCCTTTCTCTGCGAAGTAATCTGCTGCCGCGTTGTGGACATCTGCTCCTGACACGCCTGCATGAATCAGGGAGACGGCAAGCTCCTTTGCCTCGTGGACAACTTCATACATGCGGCAGATTTCATCCGAGGGCTTTCCCTTCGAGATTGTCCGCGTCATATCTGCAAAGTATCCGGTTTCTATATCGCGCGGGAAAACATCCAGAACAATCGGTTGACTGGCATAGAGCTGTCCTTCGCCTTTTGCATGCGGAAGGGCCGTATCTGCTCCGCAGGAAGCTATGGTGTCCTTGTCGTCTAAGCCCATGCGGAAGAAGGCTTCATGCATAATCGCGCGAAGGCGTTCGGATGTAAGCGGCTCATCCTCAAGGATAAGGCTTTTGTCTTCTCCGACTTCTGCCTTGCGCACGGCATCAACGGCGAGTCTAACGCCCTGCTCATTCTTCTGCTGAACAGCGCGAATCTTTTCAATCTCATCTGCAGTCTTTTTTGCCCGCATCGAAAGCACAGTTCCTGAATCGATGGTAATCTCTGCAGTTGATTCCAGTGCGCGGGCAAATCCTACCGGCATCGAGTAGGGAATAAGAAGCCTGTTTCCGCAGAAATTTGTAATCATCTTTGCCGATGCCGCATCAACATCCTGCGTTTCTGCCAAGAGTTCGGCAAACCCTGCCGCGGTTCGTGTTACAATGCTGCATGGTGACTCACGGCGCGCACGCAGTTCCTCCATGGAAGAGACGATTAAAAACTGTCCGCCGTCTTTTTTGTAAACGTAAATATACGGGTCCGTTGCCTGAAAACCGCTCAGATAACGCATATCTTCGTTTTCTGAAGTATCATATATCACATATGCATCACAGTTTTTCCGCTCCAGTTCGTCAGAGATGCCTGCCATATTCATAAGGTATTGGTGCTTTCAAGACATGTAATTTTTATCTCAGCGGCACTGAATTAGATATAACAATATGGACGATAAAGAACGGGAACAGTTTAAGGGAATGTTTACCATCAATGTCATCTATCTAAACATTCTCATTTTTGCAATAGCCTTAGCTGTCGCTCTGGGCATCATCGCGCCAAACACCTGGGAGCCGAAGTGGCCTATTGTTATCGGCAGTATCGTTGTTGCTGTTGTCACACTCCTCCTCTTCATCAGAAAATACCGTTCCACCAAAGCATGGCTTGCCATTCACGGAACGACCAAAGAAGAGCGCATGGCACAGATCCGTGCCGAGCGTGAGGCAGAACGTGCGCGCATCAGAGCCGAGCTTGAAGCAGAACTGCGTGAAGAGATTGAAGAGGAGATGAGACAGGAGGAAAAGAATGCTTGATAAAATTTTAGGCGAGGTCGATCTTCTCGAGCGTCACCTGTCTGTGATGCGTGCAGTCTCTGCCATGGGTCCGATCGGGATTATGAAACTCACCGAAGAACTTGGCCTTTCCCAGCACCGTGTCCGCTACTCGCTTCGTGTCTTAGAGCAGATGCAGTACATCAAAGCAACTCCTTCCGGTGCTGTCGCCACTTCGCGCGCGGATGACATGCTGAAACACTTTGATGAGAGTCTGGATGAGCTTATCAGCAAACTGCAGACCTTAAAACTCCAATAACTCTCTTTTTGGGAGACAACAAATAGATACATTTAATACGCACCACGTGCTATCTAATTAGGCAACACACTTGTGCCGCCATAACTCAGTTGGTAGAGTGTCTGGCTGTTAACCAGAATGTCTCAGGTTCGAGTCCTGATGGCGGCGCTTCTTTTCTTTTAGATTCTGTAACTCACTGGAACTGTTTTGTGTATATTCCCGGATATCCATCACCTTTATCTACTCTCGGCGCAAATAATATGTGTTCTTCTGCAAGGGAACAAATTTTCGAGAAAGGGAATTTTCCCTGTCTCTTCTTTCTGTAATTTTAAAGGGCCCGTAGCTTAGTGGTGGAGCGCCCGGCTCATAACCGGGTGGTCGTGGGTTCGAACCCCTCCAGGCCCATGTTTTCAAAATATTTCCACTTACCAATCCAACAGCATTTTATTCCGTGAGCGCGATTACTATATGGGACTAGTCCGGGTGGTTTGGCGTCACCTGTAATCTGAAATTGTCAATACGCAGAGGACGAAGTTTGAGGACGGATTCGGCAGTCCTTTTGACGCGGCAGGGTTTCCGATGTTGATACCTTGTCCTGCGAGGTCAACGGATGTCTGTGGTGTATCCGGAGGGATGCATCCTCTCATTGTCGTGGGCACCGGTTCAGGCCCGGAAGGGAGCAGACCTACCGTGAACGTATGGCGCCCGCGGGGTTGCGGGGCGGAGTCTGGCTCTGTCGAAGAGACTGGATATGTGTCTTCAACCGAAAACACGTCCCTTTTCATTTTGAGGGCTTTTATGGCAAAAGTTACGATTATCGGAGCTACGGGCCAGGTTGGTTCGTATGTTGCCCATGCAGTATCCCAGTTTCCGCATGTTCAGGAGATGTGTCTTTTTGGAAGAGCGGGAAATGAGCAGTTCTTAGATGGTCTTGCCCATGATATGATGGACTCTTTTGCCGCGCGCGGTACCAACACGGTTGTCACGTTTGGAACTGATCCAAAGGACCTCAAAGGTTCTGACATTATTGTTTTAACGTCAGGCATTCCAAGAAAAGCTGACCAGACGCGTTTGGATCTGGCTCTTGAGAATGCAAAGATTGTGAAATTCTACGCAGAGATGGTGGGCAGAATGGCCCCGTCTGCTCTGCTTCTTGTTGTGACCAACCCGGTTGACATCATGACGACTGTTGCCCTCAAGTACTCGCGCATGATGCCGAACCAGGTCTTCGGTCTTGGAACACACCTTGATTCGATGCGTCTGAAGGCATGCCTTGCAGAGTTCTTCAACGTTCATGTAAGTGAAGTCCACACGAGAATTGTCGGCGAACACGGCGACTCGATGGTTCCGATGTGGTCTGCGACGACGGTCGGAGGAATCTCGCTTGACAACTTAATGGATGCAAAAAGCATTGACCGCGAGGGCTTAATCGACCGCGTCAAAAACAGCGGTTCGTATATCATCAAGTCCAAAGGGGCTACTGTGTATGGTCCGGGCGATGCGATTGCTTCCTTAATCCGGACAATCGTCGAAGATGAAAACCGTCTGCTTACCGTCTCCTCGAATCTCTGCCGCGAGAAGTTCTGTTATGACGGCGTATGTATCGGTGTGCCGGCAAGAATCACGCGCAATGGTGTCTTCCCGATCGGAGTGAAGATGTCGGAAGATGAGCTTGCCGCGTTTGCACGCTCGGTGCAGATTATCAAAGATACTGCAGATAAAGTGTTTGCAGTGCTTGACGGAGGGGCTGAATAATGGATGCGATTGTTTACGAATCAAACACCGGCTTTACCAAACAGTATGCCGAGATGCTCGCAGAAGCAGTCCATCTTCCTGCATATCCGCTGGTGGAAGCAGTCAGCAAAGTTCCGCGCGGATCTTCGGTGTTCTTCCTCGGCTGGGTGTGCGGGGGAAAGATTTCCGGTCTGCCGGTCGCGGCAAAACGCTATATTTTAGAGGGCGCTGCAGCGGTTGGAATTGTGTTCCCGCATCCGGATGTTGTCTCCGAGCTTTTGAAGGCAAATAAACTTCCCTGCCCGCTGTTTTATCTGCAGGGCGGAGTTGATCCGAAGAGGCTTGGCTATTTCAAGCGCAAGATTCTCTCGATGATTGCCTCCAATCTTGAGCGTCAGGAAGAACGAAACGCGGCAGTCTGGGATCTTGTGGATACGCTTCGTATCGGCGGAAGTTATGTCTCTGCGGCAAACCTTGAGCCGGTTCTTTCCTGGGTGAAAGAGACTGAGGATTGCGAAGAAGTATCTGACTGAGAGAATTCTCATCGCTTTTGTCGGCGGCACTGTTCCCGGTGTCCGCTTTTTTCCGCTTACCTGTGGTTGTGGGTATGGAATATTTCTGTCTGGATGCTGATTTCCGCGTAAACAGTAAGGTGAAAACAGGGGTTTGGAAGCGGGTTCATAATGTGCCAAAACGTCAGGGTACTGTTAGAGACTCTCGCTTCCGGGGGGTGTTACAAGTACTAATATGATGTAGGGGTATATAAACCCCGGGCCGCGCGGTGCGAAAGTGCTCTCAACTCATATTATG
>JAFZFW010000007.1 GCA_017555685.1 Methanocorpusculum sp. | reverse complement strand
GAAGGCTTCCATAAAGTCCTGTTCAACCAGACGGTCAACGACCACCTGTTCTGCAAAGACCTGGCACATAGAGTTCTGGCAGTTCTTTAAGACCTGCATCATCTCAGCCTCTTCTTTCAGGCGCTTGGCTTCCTTCTTTGCGGCCTTGAGTCCGCACTTTGCAGTTCTCTTGTCTTTACAGTCCTTATCATACTTCTCAGTACATTTCTGACATAACTTCTTTTCTTTTCCCATATTCATTCCTCCAGATAAGCAATCAGCATCTCACGCTGCGCATCGTAATCCGCAACGCCGATACGGTAGAGCTTCTGTAAAAGATCCGGGTCTTTGGTGGTCGTGGAAACACCGGTGTTCTCCGGCGGAGCGAAGATGAAGACGCGGCCCTCGCGTTCCTGTTCGTACACCCGGGAAAGGGTTTCCTGATATCGCAGATGACGGTTGTCTATCATCTCAGTCATCCTCGGATATTTCCGAAGCAGGAAGTGATAGACTGATTTCATTCCCTGCTGCTGCCGGACAAAGGTTCGCGGGTTTTCCAGGAGAACAACCACTTTGTCACATCCGTCATCGAATGCTTTCTGCAGCGGAACCGGATCTGCAAGCCCGCCGTCATAGTACATTCTGCCCGCGATTTCCACCGGCGGACAAAGCGCCGGAATCGATCCCCCTGCCATTAAAATGCGGTAATCATCCTGAGCCATCTCTGATTTTTCAAAGTAGCGGGCATCACCGGTGACTGCATCTGTCGCGGTCAGATAGACTGCGGCAGGATTTTCGAGAAGGGCTGCATAATCGAGCGGGTCAGCTCCGGAACTGCCGGAGAGCTCGCCGAAGATGTACGGATAGTTAAAGAACGAGCCCTTCGTGAGAAAGTGACGCATTCCCATGTAGCGGGGATCCTGTGCATGTCCGACATAGAACCGGAGGTTTCGTCCCCGCTGCCCTGCAGCATAGGACACCAGATTTGCCGCACCGGCAGAGACACCGATGCACTCATCAAAGGTAATTCCATCATCTAAGAACCGGTCGAGAATACCTGCACTGTAGGCGCACTTCATACCGCCGCCTTCCACAACAAGCCCGGTTTTCATAAAAAAGGTTAAAGTTTGGAGACCAGGTCGCGGAGAACCGCTTCAGGATCCTTTGCTTTGACAACACTGGATGCCAGAAGAACACCGTCTGCTCCAAGGTCGACTGCAGTCTTCACGCATTCACCGGACTGGATTCCTGCTCCGCAGAGAACCTTGACATCCGCGTTGATATTTTTCACCCGCTCAACAGAAGCGGAGATGATACCCGGGTCTGCCTTTGCCACGGAGACTCCGGAACCGATTAACTCCGGAGGCTCAATAGCGACGTAGGTTGGACCGAAAGCTGCTGCGGCTGCAGAAACTCCTGCAGTGTTTGTGCAGACAACCGACTCTAAGTGGTTGAACTTTGCCGCCTCAACGCATGCTTCAATGTCTGCAATCGTTAACCGGCGTTCGGAGTGGTTGATGAGCGTTCCCGTACATCCTGCGGCACGAACCGTGAATGCCGGAACTCTTCCGGTAAATGCACCCTCGACTGCATCGATGTGCTGTGCGTAGACCGGAATCTCGTAGTGTTTACAGAACGGGTGCAGTTCAACATATTGCGGAGCGACACCGATAGTAACTCCGGTCTCCGACATTACGAGCTCTGCTGCTTCACCAATTCTTCCCGCGTTGTTTCCTGCACCTTCGCGGTAGGATTTGAAGTTAATTAAGATAAGAGGGGAAGTCATTATTTCCTCTTAATCTGAATCACATCACCGAGAGTGGTTGCTGCAACCCCACCCATCTGTGACTTTGCATTGTCGTCTCCGACATCAAGCAGAACGATACCGAGCTCTTTTTCGATCTTCTTGCGTTCTGCCTCGGTCGGGGCACGGTCTCCGCGTTCAAGCTTCTTGATGTCTCCTTCCTGCATCTTTAAGATGTAGGCAAGGTCTTTCTGGGAGAATCCTTTTGCCTGGCGGGCTGCTGCGATACGCTTGGAGAAGTCTTCAACGACATCGCCTTCGATGAAATCGAACATATCACGTTTGCGCGGGGCAGATGGGGAGTGGACAGGGCGCGATGCAGAGGACTGCGGGGCAAAACGCCCGGACTGAGCCTTAGAGCGCGGAGTCTGGACTTCAGTGCCCAGCTTTGCACACTTATCGCAAACCTTCATAGGCTTCGCACCTTCAATCTGAACGAGCTTTGCCCGTTTCGTGATTTGTACGCCGCATAATTCACAATATTCTGTCTGCATGGCTAATTCTAGTGTATATATCAGTGCCATACAGCATTAAGGCTTCTCTTCGGGCACGACAGGAAAGAGGAAAGACAGCAAAATGTGCAGGCACTCAATGGATGCCACCCTGTTTCACAGAAGATTCAAAAAATTATTTATGTGGCAACAGGAAAAATTTAACACATTTATTGAGGTCTCATATGGGAGATGAAGCAGCAATCATTTCCGCACTGGTTGTGGTACTTGCCTGTGCTCTGGTAGTACTGTTAATCGGACGGAAATTCAGAGTACCCTTTATCATCGGATACTTCTTAACCGGTATCATCGTCGGACCGTTCGGTCTCGGCCTGATTGCCGAAGAGGAAGTGTCGATGTTGGCAGAGCTCGGCGTTATTCTGCTGATGTTTACCATCGGTCTGGAAATTTCGCTGAAGAACCTGCTCGCAATGAAGAAGATCGTCTTAATAGGCGGTACGCTCCAGCTGGTCCTGACAACCGCAGCAGTCTGGGCAGTGATGGTCGCTGTCGGCTTCTCGTCAAGCGTTGCACTCTTCATTGGTTTCCTGGTCGCACACTCGTCTACGGCGATTATCATGGAACATTACCAGAAGAGCGGAGAGGTGGACAGCAGGCATGGAAAGATTGCCCTTGGTCTGCTGATTTTCCAGGACTTAAACGTCGTGCCGATGATGCTTGCCGTCCCGTTCCTTGCCGGAACCGGCGGAGGAGATATCGTTGGCGAGATGGTGAGCTTTGTCGCCGGTCTGGCAATCATGATGGTTATCTTAGTGGCAGCTATCTATCTGGTTCCAAAACTCCTGCGCCATGTTGCACTTACCAGAAGCAGTGAGCTGTTTATCATCTCAATTGTGGTCATTTGTTTCGGTATCGCCTGGCTCATGTCCTTAAACGGTGTCAGTCTGGCGCTTGGTGCGTTCCTGGCAGGTATCGCTATCTCCGGTTCTGACTACAGCCACGAAGTTGTCGGACAGATTATGCCGCTTCGTGACATCTTAACCGGTGTCTTCTTCGTCTCCATCGGTATGATGCTGAATCTGTCATACCTCTGGGAACACCTGCTGTTAATTGCCGGTCTTGCCGCAGTCCTCCTGCTTGGAAAGTTTGTCTTAAACTTCATCTCGGTAAAAGCCTTAGGAGTTGCAACAGGTGCCGCGATTCTCTCCGCAGTCGGTCTTGCACAGATTGGAGAGTTCTCGTTCATCCTTGGATCTACCGGCCTTGCCGCCGGTATTCTGGACAATGAGATTTACCAGATCTTCCTTGCTATCTCGATTGTGACGATGGCTGCCACCCCGTTCCTTGTCCAGCTTGCTCCGGGAATTGTCAACAAGTACTTCGCGCCAAAGGTTGAGGAGGAGGAAAAGCAGGTTGTTAAAGCCGACCATGAGATTATTGTGGGTTACGGTCTTGCCGGCCAGTATGTCTCCAAGGCATTAAAGCGGATGGATATTCCCTACATCATCCTTGAACTGAATGCCGATACCGTTGCCCGCGAGAAAGCACGCGGAGAAAACATCATCTATGGTGATGCAAGCCGTGAGGCGGTTTTAGACTATGCGGAAATCAGAACAGCAAAAACTATCGTCATCACCATCCCGCATATGGAATCTGTCAAAGGAATTATTACTGCCGCACGCCGTATGAATCCGCAGATTTCCATTATTACCCGTTCAAAGTTCATTGCGGAGACGGCCGAGCTGTACCATTTAGGAGCTGATGAGGTTATCGTTGATGAGAGAGAGTCTGCTATCCAGATTTTCCGCCGTATCTTAATGAGCAAGAACATGCCGGTTCAGGACATCGAGCAGTTCAGTAAGGAAATCAGAACCGAGCTGTACAATACATACATCAATATTCCGCAGAAAACCAGCATCCCTGATGATGACCGTTCGACCATCCTCGACTCCCTGCTTGTCCGCGCCAAACGTGCGGATGAGCGTCTGTCATCCGAGATGGCACAGGTCGAGCAGATTCGCGTAGAAGACGGCTGTTCTGTCTGCGGCAAGAAGCTCTGTGAAATCCACCTGCGTGCCAACTACGGCATCTCGGTTCTCGCGGTAAAACGCTACGGAGAAGCAGATGCAGTGGTGTCTCCGGACGGAGAGACGATTCTCCTGAAGGGAGATACCGTGGTTGTCATTGGAGAACAGCGTGCGCTTGGACGGATGCTTCCGCTCTTCTTATGTGACGGCACAACCTGCTGTGAACTTCCTGCACGGAAGGAAACTCCTTCCGCATAACTTCCCTTTTTTCCACACGAAACAGATTTCCTCTCAGGAAGCAAAAAAGAAAACCGGATTTTCTCAGATTTTTTCCAACCGGACCGGCAATCCCGTATTTCCGGCATAATCAGTAAAGAGCGGAAGCTCCGGCGGAATAAGGGTCAGGACAGCAAAGAGAATCGCAAGCAGTGCAAGAAGGAGGACGGCAGTAGTGGACGGCAGACGTGGTTTATACTCTTTTTTGAACAGACGGGTCTCAACGAAGAACACCACTGCCAGAGTGATATAGAAGACAGAGACATCAACCCAGAGCGGAGCTGTACCAAATGCTCCGGATATGGTATAGTATATGACAATATTCAGCAGAATGCCAAGCGTGATACCAAGAAGTTTTACATTCCAGAAGTTCTTCTGCTGCTTTCCCCAGAACCAGTATTCCAGAATAGCAAAGAGAATCAGCGGGAAGAACACGAGCTTCATATGTTCCCAGACGGACTCATTTACCGCAGAAAACAGCGCAACCATGATATTCTGCCCGCTAAATGCATAGGTGAAATGGAACAGTGTTCCAATAAGCGATGCCGCAAAAAATCCGGCAATCTGCCAGACAGATATTGATTTCAGCATAGAACTTACGTATCAGCACGGCAGAATATATACATCAGGAACGCGGCAGAGTTTATCTCCCAAAAAGAGATATGCCGGATTTTCCAAGTTGTTTATATTGTATCACGGAGAAATAATCAGAGATGAGAATCACGCAGATCATCCTTATCATACTCGTGATATGTGCCGCGGGTCTCCTCGTCTTTGCCGGAATACAGGGAAGCGGAGAGGAAGTCCCGCCGGAAGAAGATGACTGGGCATACCCAATATCTTTCCTGAAAATCGATGCCGTCCAGACACCTGACCCGACACTTCCGGTAATTCCCCTTACCGGAGCTGACCGCACGAAGTATCCGGTTCTGATTGCCGCTCTCGAAAACGATGAGACCTATCTCAACATCCATCCGGAAGGAGAAATGACGCCGGAGGAGTATTACGCAATACAGGACACCTTCGGCTGGGGAAGCTATGTATCCTGGAACGGCACACTGTATCAGGTGCTCATCGGGGCAATCGGTGTTGCCCCGCCTCTTCCATAACCAATCTTTTTTCCCTCTTTTCCACCATCACTCCCCTATCCTTAATACAGAATGAAACCAACATAATAGTACTATTCATTTCATGAAGGGGAAACACAAATGAAATATGTCGTAGTTACCGGAGGAGTAATGAGCGGACTTGGAAAAGGCATCACTGCCGCATCCATTGGACGCATCCTCATCAACAGAGGATACCACGTAACGAGCGTAAAAATTGACCCGTACCTCAACATCGACGCAGGACTCATGAACCCTGCTCAGCATGGTGAAGTATTCGTCTTAAAAGACGGAGGTGAATCCGACCTTGATTTAGGAAACTACGAGCGTTTCTTAGACATCGAACTCACGTCCGAACACAACTTAACGACCGGTAAAATCTACCAGTCCGTAATTCAGAAAGAAAGACGCGGAGACTATCTTGGCGCAACCGTCCAGATTATCCCGCACATCACTGACGAAATCAAGGACAGAATCAAAAGAGCTGCCGAGACCTGGACCGACAAAGAAGGCAACCACGCAGAAATCTGTATCGTCGAAGTCGGCGGTACTGTCGGTGATATCGAAAGCATGCCGTTCTTAGAGGCAGTCCGCCAGATGCACTGGGAATACGGAAACGGAGACTTCGCACTCGTTCACGTCACCCTCCTTCCGGCAGACACCATGGGAGACTTAAAGACCAAGCCGACCCAGCACTCGGTAAAAGCCCTTCGCGAGTTAGGTCTCGAAGCAGACGTCATCGTCGGCAGAAGCTCCTACCCAATTTCCCCTTCCACCAAGAGAAAGATTGCATCGTTCTGCGATGTTGACGCAAGCTCTGTCATCAGCGCAAGAACCGCCCCGGACACCTATCTCGTCCCGCTCGAGCTCGAAAAGGACGGAATGGCAGATGTTCTCTTAAAACTCCTCCACTTAGATGCAGGAGAGGCAGACAACAGCTGGTACTCGGTTGTTTCCCGCGAGTACACCAGCCGCATCTCTGTCGGTATCATCACCAAATACGGTGTTGAAGATGTCTATATCTCCATCAAGGAGGCATTAAAGCACGCCGGACGCAAACTCTCGACCGAGGTCGACATCCACTGGCTTGACGCCGAGCAGTACACCGAAGAAGACCTCCGCGACCTCGACGGAATCCTCATTCCGGGCGGATTCGGAAACCGTGGTGTCGAGGGCATGATTGAAGCAATCCGCTTCGCCCGCGAAAACAACAAACCGCTCTTTGGTATCTGCCTTGGATTCCAGCTTTGTGTCATCGAGTTCATGAGAAATGTCGTAGGATACAAAGATGCAACCAGCGAAGAGATGGGTGCAGGAACACACGCAATCGCACTCCTTCCGGAGCAGGAAGGCGTCGAAGACTTAGGCGGAACCATGCGCCTTGGAGACTTCAAGGTCACGATTGCCGAAGGCAGCCGCCTTGCAGAACTCTACGGAGAAACCGAAGTCACCGAGCGTCACCGCCACAGATACGAAGTAAACCCGGCATACATCGATGAAATCGAAGCAAAGGGCATGAAGTTCGTCGGCAGAAACGGCCGCAGAATGGAAGCATTAGAGCTCGACAACCACCCGTACTTCGTAGCAACCCAGTTCCACCCGGAGTTCCGTTCCAGACCAACCAGAACATCCGCACCGTTTGTCGGATTCGTCGCAGCATGCCGCGACAGCCAGAGGAAAGAGTAAGATGGAGTCAATTCTCGTTCTTGATTTCGGCGGCCAGTACAATCAGCTGATTGCCCGCCGCGTTCGCGAAGCAAATGTCTTCTGCGAAGTAAAGCCGTGTACTGTATCCCTTGAGGAGATTAAAGCCGGAAACTACTCCGGTATCATCTTCACCGGAGGTCCGGCAAGCGTGTACGCAGAAAACGCCCCGCGTGTAGATGCAGGCGTCTTCGAAATCGGCATCCCTGTTCTCGGCATCTGCTACGGAGCACAGCTTACCGCATACACTCTTGGCGGAAAAGTCACCTCCGCCGACACCCGCGAGTACGGCAGAACTGAAATCACCGTCAAGCCGTCCAAGATTTTCGAGGGCGTTCCGGAGAATACCACCTGCTGGATGAGCCACACCGACAGAATCACCGAAGTTCCGGCCGGATTCTCCATCATTGCCGAAAGCCCGGTCTGCCCGGTTGCTGCTATGCAGAACCCGGAGAAAGGCATCTACTGTGTCCAGTTCCACCCGGAGGTCATGCACACGCCGGAAGGAACCAAGATGATTTCCAACTTCCTCTACAACGTCTGCGGATGCAAAGGCGAGTGGAAGATGTCTTCCTTCGTTACTGATACCATTGCAGAACTCAAAGAGAAGATTGGCGACAAGAAGGTTCTCTGCGCATTATCCGGCGGAGTTGACTCCTCTGTTGCAGCAGTCATGGTCCACAAGGCTGTTGGAAAGCAGCTTACCTGTATCTTTGTCGACCACGGTCTCTTACGCAAAAACGAAGGCGACGAGGTCGAGGAAGTTTTCAGAAAACAGTTCGACATCAACTTAATCCGCGTTGATGCAGAAGAGCGTTTCCTCTCTAAACTCGCAGGCGTTACCGACCCGGAGCGGAAAAGAAAGATTATCGGTGAAGAGTTCATCCGTGTCTTCGAAGAAGAAGCAAAGAAGATCGGTGCAGTCGACTTCCTTGTTCAGGGAACCATCTATCCGGATGTAATCGAGTCAGGACCAGGAAACGCTGCAGTCATCAAGAGCCACCACAACGTCGGAGGACTTCCGGACCATGTTGACTTCAAGGAACTTGTCGAGCCGCTTCGTATCCTCTTCAAGGATGAAGTACGCCGTGCAGGAACCGAACTCGGCATCCCGGACTACCTTGTCTGGCGCCAGCCGTTCCCGGGACCGGGACTTGCTATCCGTGTCATCGGCGATTTAACCAAAGAGAAGCTTGACATCCTCCGCGATGCTGATGCAATCTTCCGCGAGGAAATCGCAAACGCCGGTCTTGACCGTGCCATCAACCAGTACTTCGCAGCACTTACCAACATGAGAAGCGTTGGTGTCATGGGTGATGAGAGAACCTATGATTACGCAGTCGCTCTTCGTGCAGTCGAGACCACCGACTTCATGACCGCAGACTGGGCACAGATTCCATTCCCGGTCTTAGAGAAGATTTCGAGCCGTATCATCAACGAGGTACACCATGTCAACCGTGTCCTCTACGATATCACCAGCAAACCGCCGGCAACCATCGAGTACGAGTAAAGAAATGCCTGTCATAACGGTCGAAATCTGTCCGATGGAAAAGGAGAAGAAGGCAGAAGTTGCCAGAGTGTTTACCGAGGAGTTTTCCCGCATCTCCGGCCTTCCAAAAGAATCCATCGTGATTCTGTTCCACGAACTCCCCTATGAGGATGTAGCATCCGGGGGAGTCCTCCTCGCGGACAGAAAATAATTCTTTTTTTTTTTACATTTGTGCAGTGGAAAATGCTATCGCAGAGAGTATCAGCCGCACTTTCTCTCAGAGACAGCACAGCCCAACACGCACTTATATATATCATTAAATCCAAATCATGAACTATGATTACCCCTTCGGATTTGAGAAAGGAGATTGAGGAACGTCTGAGATCCTACCTCTCCCGGGACAAATCAGGAATCAGAAAGGCGCTCTTAGGTCTTATCGTGAAAATGAAGACGGCAACGGTTCCGGAGATTCACGCAACGCTGTCTGCAACGTTTTCCGTGAGCATCCACTCCGTCGCTTCCATGGTTGGAACAATCGCCTCCAAATTCGGAATCCTTTCCATGAAGAAGGCAAAAGACGGGGACTTAGGCGTATATGAGTTAAAGCCTCAGTATGCTGAGCTTGTTGAGCGGGTAATTTCCTCCGCATAATTTTTTTTGATACTATGGACTTTGAAGGTATGGACTGTTCTGCGAATTATATGATTCCGGTCGCACCGGATGTGATTGCTTATATGAATGAGAGAGGCGGGGATTTCCGTGTCAGCACTTCCTGCAGCGGCCCGGTTCTGATGTCCGTTTCAGTAAAACCGCCAAAATCAAGCGACATCGCAATAAAAGCAGGCGACCACACGATTTATATCTCCCGCTACCAGTTAGACTGGATTACCGAAATCAATATGCACATGGTTCCGCGCTTCTTCTTCTCTCACGACGAGTATGCCCTTTGAAGAACTCGAACACACAGCAGATGTGAAGATGCGGATTACCGCACCCGATTTTTTATCGCTTCTTGCAGAAAGCGGAGATGCTATGGCCTCTGTTCTCTACGGTGACTTTGCAAAAGAACCGGAGACACTAACCGTCGAAATCGAAGCAGAAGGAGAGGACAGCAGTGAACTGGTTGTAAACTTCTTATCCGAACTGCTCTTTTTAACCGAGGTCGAGTATCTGGTACCACTCTCGTACTCCATAGCGCAGGAAGGAAACCGGGTATTCGGAACCGTCTCCGGCATCGAATTTGACCGGACAAAACACGCAGGCGGCATCTGTGTAAAAGGAATCTCCTACTCCGGCCTGTCTCTGGAAGAAACAGCCGAAGGATTTGAACTCACCATTATATTTGATATATAACCATGCACGAAAAAATTCAGCGAATCAATGAAACCGAATGGGAAATCCCGAAAGGATTTGTCGAGAATATGCGGGTTTCCGGCCGGTTCTTCTTATCCGACCTGTTAGCCGAAGGAATCGAAGACGGGGCATTAACCCAGCTTGCAAACGTTGCCTGTCTTCCGGGAATCATCAACCACTCCTATGGAATGCCTGACATCCACTGGGGATACGGATTCCCGATTGGCGGAGTTGCCGCATTCGATGAGACAGAAGGAATTATCTCTCCGGGAGGTGTCGGATTTGACATCAACTGCGGCGTCAGAATGATTACGACCCCGTTAACCGAAGCGGATTTAACCGACAAGCAGGGCTTAATCGAGGAACTTTTCGAGGCAGTGCCGACCGGTGTCGGCGCAAAGAGTCCTATCCGTCTTTCGCAGAATGATTTAACGCTCATGCTCGAGGAAGGCGCCCGTCATGCAGTCGAACTTGGATACGGCTGTGCGGCAGATGTCGGAAGATGCGAGGAGAACGGAGCGATGGAAGGGGCTGACATCTCTGCGGTAAGCAAGAAAGCACGCCAGAGAGGTGTGCCGCAGATGGGAACCCTGGGCTCCGGAAATCACTTCCTGGAACTGCAGACTGCAGAAGAAATCCTGGATGCTGAGACGGCAAAGACGTTCGGTGTTAAGGAAGGGCAGCTGTGTATCATGATTCACTGCGGATCCCGCGGTCTCGGTCACCAGGTCTGTACCGATCACCTCAAAGTCTTAGAAGAAGCGGTAAAGAAGTACAATATTGACCTGCCGGACAGACAGCTTGCCTGTGCTCCGCTTGACTCACCCGAGGGGCAGGCATACTTCGGCGGCATGGCTGCATCCGCAAACTATGCCTGGGCAAACCGTCAGGTAATTACCCACATCGTCCGCGAAATCTTCGTAAAGCGCTTTGAGATTGACTACGAAGAGATGCCGCTCATCTACGATGTTGCACACAACGTGGCAAAGTGGGAAGAGCACGAGGTAGACGGAGTTCGAAAGAAGGTCTGCGTCCACCGCAAAGGAGCAACCCGTGCCTTTGGTCCGGGAAGAGCAGAGATTCCGCAGGAGTTCCGCTCTGCAGGCCAGCCGGTGATTATCCCGGGCAGTATGGGAACTTCCTCCTACCTGCTTGCCGGAACTGACGGCGCTATGGCACAGACCTTCGGCAGTACCTGTCACGGGGCAGGCAGAGTCAAGAGCCGGTCTTCAGCCAAGAAGTCCTTAACCGGGGATGCAGTGGCTGCCGAGCTCTTAAAGGACGGTATCTATGTCCGTGCTCCGAACCCGGCCGCAATCGCTGAAGAAGCGCCGGATGTCTACAAGCCGAGCAGTGAAGTGGTAAAGACGGTGTCTGATGCCGGTATCTCAAAGATTGCTGTGCGTCTTAGGCCGCTCGGGGTTATCAAAGGATAATCCCTGATAACAGATGAGAACAAATGATTAAAGAAGAGTTTATTCCATGAGTAAAATTGCAGTATTCTGGGACAGTGAAATGATGTTCCACCGGATGGTAGAAGACGCCGCAGGACCTGTTGAAGCAGTTACTCCGCTGATTTTAGCAGCACCGTTCTTCCGCGGAAAGTTCAGCGGCATTATTGTGCCGACCGGATTTGGCAACACCGGCTACTCCAAGATGCTTCCGGCTCTTCGTGCCTGTGCCGGAAGAATCGAGGATTACCTGGAGGACGGAGGAAAAATGCTGGTCTTCGGCGCGGCAGATGCAAACCCCGGCCGTTACGACTGGCTGCCGGTCAAAACCGAATATCACTTCGAGTTCATGGAGCACGAGCTTGAGGTCACCGACTCTCCGGCATCCGCACTCCTTGAAGGATATGACACAGAAAACTTTGCCTGCGACGGCTGGTTTGAGGAGTTCGAAGGAACGCCGGTCGCAGTATCAAAGAAGACCGGAAAGCCTGTCTTAGTTGAGTGTCAGGTTGGGGACGGCACGCTGTATCTTGCAAGTACTCATGAATATCCGGCTGCAGCATTCCTCAAAGAGTTCGCAAAAGGGGACGAAGTCTCCTTCTAACCCTGCTTCTTTTTTCAAACCTTTGTCTTAATTACAATAAACCGCATATCGTGTTCTATGAAAAATGCAGAAACCCTCTCTGCCTAAAGAAGTTCCTGCTGCTGTAAGTGGAAGTTTACAATAAAAGAGTAAGAGAGAAAAGGAGCGACACCGTTTCACCGAAACGATATCATACTACTGCTTTTTCTTTTGATTTGCCTTACATGCGCTGCAGCCCCCGCTGCACCCGCATCCGCAGTCACCGTGGAGTGACTTGCGAACCATTTTTCCGAAAAATACCAGGATTGCTGCGGCAACAGCCACAAAGGCAATACCCCAGATAATATCAGAAACCAAGGAGAAGACCTCCCTGGTAGATGATAAAGGAAACAATCCAGGCAACTGCAAGCATCAGTACGGCAGCAAAGATGGTAAATCTCCAGGAGTTGGACTCCTTTTTGATGGTGAAGAGTGCTGCTAAACAGGGGACATAGAGCAGGACAAAGACCATGAAGGAGACTGAAGACAGCGGAGTGAACAGATTAATCAGTACATCTCCTAATGCTTCCTCGCCGACACCAAAGAGCGTGCCAAAGGTACCGACAACAACCTCTTTTGCGAGCAGTCCCATGATAATCGCGACTGCCGCCTCTGCAAAGCCGAATCCAAGCGGTTCAAAGACAGGGGCAATAGCTGAACCAATCATTCCAAGCACTGAGTCAAGAGATCCGTACTCTACACCGAACGGCATGGATGCAAGGAGCCAGACAACCAGACAGGCGGCAAAGATAACCGTACCTGCACGGACTAAGAACTCCTTTGCATTATGCCAGGTGTGATGAAGGACACCCTTGATAGTCGGCAGTCTGTACGGCGGCATCTCAAGAACGAACTCGGTCTGTCCTTCTCTAAAGACTGTCTTTCGTAAGAGGAATCCGACGATTAATGCCACAACGATGCCAAGGAAGTAGATGGCAAACATTGCAATTCCCTGCCACTCCGGCGCGAAGAAGATGCCGACAAACAGGATGTAGACAGGCATACGTGCTCCGCAGGACATGTATGGCGTCAGAAGCATCGTAAGCTTTCTTTCCCGCTCGGTTTCAAGAGTGCGTGCAGCCATAATCGCCGGGACACTGCAGCCGAATCCGAGAATCATCGGAATGAATGCTTTTCCGTGCAGACCTAACGCATGCATGATTCTGTCCATTAAGACCGCAACACGGGCAAGATATCCGGATGCTTCCATAACAGAGAGCAGGAAGAACATCAGGATAATGTTAGGCAGGAAGACAACAACTCCCCCAACACCGCCGATGATACCATCGATAACCAACGAGGTTGCCCAGGCAGGAGCAGCAATTGCTTCAAGTCCTGTTCCGCAGACCTCACCAAGCCATCCGAAGAAGGTCTCAATCCATTCCATCGGCGGAGCACCGACGGTAAAGACGATCTGGAAGATGAGATACATTATCAGTGCAAAGATCGGGAAGCCAAGCCAGCGGTTGGTCAGAATCCGGTCAATACGTCCCGTCTGGCTTTTGCCGCCGGCATGCATGTGGTGAACGGATTCGTGAAGAATACCGGCGATATATGCATAGCGGGCATCAGCAACAACTTCGTTGATTTCTGCTCCGCAGACCTCTTCGATGTGTTTTCTCGTGGCAGTAATCTCCGCCGGTTCGTCATCGGTTTTGTTTAAGAGAGCAAAGATTGCATCAAAGCGGTCTGCCGGAGTCGGGGCAATTTCACCGAGGTGCTCTTCAAACTCGTCGGAGTAGTGCGGGAGTTTCTTTGCTGCTGCCGGTTTGCTGATAATTTCCTGTAATAACTCCTCGCGTCCGGTTTTGTCGATTGCCTCAATCTTGACAACCGGAACACCAAGCATATTGGAGAGTTTTTTGGTATCGATTACAAACCCTTCCGCTTCAGCATATTTATTCATATTGAGGGCCACGATAAGCGGACATCCAAGCTCGATAAGCTGAAGGGTTAAGTAGAAGTTTCGTTCAAGATGAGCTGCATCAACAATATTGACTACGACATCCGGCTTCTCATTTCTGAGGAACTCGGAAGCAAGCTCTTCGTCTAATGCTCTGGAGGATAAACTGTAGGTTCCCGGAAGATCTACGATGTCGAGTGTATATCCATTATACTCGGTCTTTCCTTCCATGCGCTCAACCGTGACGGTCTTTCCCGGCCAGTTTCCGACATGGTTGTGAAGGCCGGTTAAGGCGTTGAAAAGAGTAGTCTTTCCGGCATTCGGATTTCCGGCAAGGGCGACGATGAGTTTCTTCTCACTCATACCGGAGTCACCTCAATACCTTCAGCTTCCTTCTTGCGTAAGGCAAGACGACAGCCTTTTACTTCCAGAACGATTGGGTCACCTAACGGTGCTTCCCCGCACACAGTAACACGGGAACCGCAGGTCATGCCAAGTTCCAGGAGCCGGTGACGCAGACCGTCGCTGACCCCGTTGAATCTGGCAACCTGAACAGTCTGTCCGCGCTTCACATTCCGAAGAGACATACTCGTAGCTTGCATGAGAAGTATGTATCTTGTTCGGTTGTGATAAACCAAAGCCGAAGAAGTTTCGGATTCATTCGTTGAGCCGAAACTTTTTCGGTTGAAATAAACAAATCCGAAAAAGAGCGCAGAAATGCGGTATTTATTCAACAGAGGAAAGACTGGAGACAACAGCTGCATAGTCAGCCGGCTGAATCCAGCCTTCTGCAACCTTCAGCCGCACACCGGAAAGCATCCCGGAAATAGTAACCTTCATTCCAGGTTCGGGCAGATTTTCCCCTAAGAGAACATAGACTCCTTCTGCGTTCTCAAGCGTTAACCCGAACGAACGAAGAACAATGCGTCCGGAAATCTGAACAGGAATCTCCTCGTCAGCAGCAACGCGGATAACCGATCCGTTGCCGACCGAAAGCTCGAGTCCTGCAAATCTGCTTGGCTTTGCAACCGCGTTGATAATCTCCACAGAGTCTCCTGCAAGAATCAGTTTATCTGCCTCATCACGCCAGAGAGCAACTGAGAGAACATCACCATCCTCTCCTTTGATTTTGATATTTCGAACCCTGGAAGTGGTGTTTCTGCGGGTGACAAACGTGCGGACGTCGGCAGTTGAGACAACTGTTCCCGTAACAACAGGGCACTGCCCTTCCTCTACGTCTCCTGCATCAATCGTAAGGACGGAAATCGGTTCAGGGTGCGGGGTTACCACTGCAGTGTCCTGCGCAATGTACTCGACAATTCCCTCATCCTCTTTTCGCAGAACGCCGGTGATGGATACTGATGCTCCTTCATCCACATCAGAGAAGTTCTCCGGCGACCAGGTGGCAATCCGTGTCGTTCCGCTCTCATCTCCGACCAGCATCTCCTGCAGATGGGCGATATCTCCGTTTTTGCGCACAATCTCCTTGACCGGCGCCATATACAGAATCTTTACGACAAACGGTGTCGTAAGCTCTTCAGATGTCGGCGGCTTTTTGGTCTCGACAATCTCCACTGCGCTTTCCCGCATGGCAACGAAGGAAACCTCTTTCCTGCCGAACCGGGGTTTTCCAATAACCTCGACCACCTGGCCGACCGAAAGCTCGGTGACCGCGGCTGCCCGCTCGTCCCACAGCGTGGTCTTGGTCGTCCCGGTCGGATCGCCTAACACGAGTGTGGCAAGCATTCCGGGGTCTTCGCCTTCGCGCCGGAACTCACGCGGCCCGTCTATGGAAAGGATTTTGCCGAAAAAAGAGACAACTGCCGCCTCGGCTTTTGGGATGTCGCCGATTTTTACATGACTGCGGCCAAGGTCTTCAACGACTAACATGGCTGCAGTCACTTCATCTACAACACCGCCGAGTGCAGTTGATTTTTCTTCCACACGCTCTTCAAACTCCTCTCTGGTCATCAGGTCGGATACGAGCGCGTAGTGAATCATTGTTATTTTCTGTGCCAGGATGGGATGACCACGGTTCTGGTCATGTCTTCAAAGGTCTCGGCACGGCGCATGAGCTCTGCCTGTCCGGCGTTTACGAGAACTTCGGCACAGCGCGGGCGGGAGTTGTACTGGGAAGACATTGCATATCCGTATGCGCCTGCATCAAGGACAGCAATCAGATCTCCGGCGACAACTTCCGGCAGTTTGCGGTCGTCGGCTAAGATATCACCGGTCTCACAAATCGGGCCGGTAACGGTGTAGACTCCGGCATCTTCTGCATCTGCCTTGTTTGCGACAACAACCTCATGCCAGGAGTCATACATGGCCGGTCTGATTAAAAGGTTGAATCCTGCATCAACATTGACAAAGGTCTTGTGAACCTTCTTGACCGAGTTAACGCGGGTCAGAAGAACCGTGGACTCGCCAACCATCCAGCGTCCAGGCTCAACCCAGAATGCCGGAGAAATACCGTTCTCTTTGCATGCTTCAACGAAGACAGGCATGACTGCTGCTGCATACTCTTCCGGAGTCGGGGCTGCATCAGCGTTTTCTCCTCTGTGGTACGGAATACCAAGTCCTCCGCCGAAGTCAACGAACTCAAGCTTGACACCGAGTTTGGTAATCTCGGCTGCAACCTGCATGATAACACCGCAGGCAATGCCGAACGGCTCGACTTCTAAAATCTGGGAACCGATGTGGCAGTGCATACCGACCGGGACAACATACTCCATAGCGAGAGCTTCGCGGTATGCGTCTAAAATCATGTCAGCCGGGATACCGAACTTACTGTTTTTGATGCCGGTTGCAATCTTCGGGTGGGTCGGGACGTCAATCTCTGGGTTGCAGCGGAATCCAATCTTGACCTGTTTTTTCAGCTCGCGGCTGATTGCATCAATCTGGCGGAGTTCATCAACGGAGTCGACGGAAATCCTGATGCCGTTTTCAATGGCGGCACGAAGGTCTGCTTCGGTCTTGGAGCTTCCATTGAAGAGAAGCTTTTCTGCCGGCATTCCTGCTTCCAGGGCGGCACGCATCTCACCAAGAGAGAAGACATCAGCACCGGCGCCTTCTGCGGCAAGGGTCTGCATGATAACCGGATTCTCGTTTGCCTTTGCGGCATAGAGCAGCTGAACTTTATCGGTGTACTGCTGTAATGCTGCCTGATAACGGCGGAAGTTTTCCACGATGTGGACTTCATCGGTAACATAGAGCGGAGTGCCAAACTCTTCTGCGAGTCTGACACAGTCTGCGCCTCCGCAGAAGAGGTGTCCGTCTTTGATGGAAAGAGAGGATGGAAGAGAGAGCTTCATCTTAGTTTCCTCTAAGTCCACATGCTCTCATGCGCTCGATTGCCTCGTTGATGCGGTCAACGGTTCTGGTAATGGCAAAGCGGACGTAGCCTTCACCGTTCGGACCGAATCCGTTTCCAGGAGTGACGACAATACCTGCTTCGTTAATCATCTTCTCGGTGAATGCTGCAGAGTCCTCAACCTTCATCCAGACATAGAAGGTTGCCTTCGGGACAAAGACATCGAAGCCGAGAGAGCGAAGACCGGAGACAAGAGCGTCACGGCGTTCCTGGTAGATAGCGCAGGCGTTTTTAACGCAATCCTGCGGGCCGGTTAATGCAGTGATGGCTGCTCTCTGGACTGCATCGAAAACACCGGAGTCGATGTTGGTCTTGACGCGTCCGAATGCGCTGATTAAGTCCTTGTTACCGCAGGCCATACCGACACGCCATCCGGTCATGTTGTAGGTCTTGGATAAGGAGTGACATTCAATACCGACGTCCATTGCACCTGATGCCTGCAGGAAGGACGGGGCAACGTATCCGTCGTAGGAGATTTCCGAGTATGCGTTGTCGTGGACAACGATGATATCATTGTTCTTGGCAAACTCAACGGTCTCGTCGAAGAACTTCATTGGAGCAACTGCGCCGGTCGGGTTGTTCGGGTAGCCGATGAACATCAGTTTTGCATCGCGGACAACTTCTTTCGGGATTGCATCATAGTCCGGGAGGAAGTTGTTTTCCTCTAAAAGCGGCATTAAGTGGCACTTTCCTTCTGCGAAGAGGGTAGAGGTCTTGTAAACCGGGTATCCCGGATCTGCGGCAAGAACATATTCTCCCGGGTTTACGAATGCTTCAGGGATATTGGCGATTCCTTCCTTGGAACCGATGAGGGCTAAGACTTCGGTCTTCGGGTCGAGTTTTACACCGAAGCGGGTATCATACCACTGGGCAACAGCTTTGCGGTAGTCAAGCATTCCAAGATAGTCCGGGTAGTGGTGGTTTGCCGGGTCGCGGGCGGCTTCGCATAACGCATCGACAATGTGCGGCGGCGTCGGGAGGTCCGGATCTCCGACACCAAGGTCGATTAAGTCAACACCTTCGGCACGCTTCTGTGCTTTGATTGCATCAATACGTGCGAATAAGTACGGGGGTAAATTGTCAAGACGTTTTGCGTACATTTTCAGTATATGTATTGGTTCTCCATTCAATAAAGTACTGCGGTCTGACAGGAGAGACAGGAAAAAAGAGACGGAGGAGAAGAGGCAGGCAGTATTCAGCAGTCGCTGAGGAACGCCTTCAGCGCATCCATACGGTCTGAAGCATCCTGATACCCGATCTCGTAGAACGCTTCAAGTTTTTGTCTGTCCTTACAGACAGTCCCGACGCCTGCCTCCTTTGTCGGTGCGAGAACAAACGCTCTGCCGTCATTCTCTGCCTGTTCCAGGAATGACCGCATATCAGCATAGTGAATGTGCCGCGTTGCACACCCGTGTACAAAGTTCGGGTATTTGCGGTAGCGCAGACGAATCAGCGGCAGTAAAGAGTTTGGCGCAAGCTGATAATCCATTGCACGGGTCCGCACAACCACAACCTTCTGATTTCCGTCTGCGAGTGCCCTGCGGATAGGGACTGAATCAGCGATACACCCGTCCATATAGCGCTTTCCGTCAACGTTGACAATCTGTGCAACAAGAGGCATCGAACACGATGCCTGCATATATTCCATCTTATTCCGCAGATCGTCGGCTGTCATCTGAATATATTCTGCCTCTCCGGTCTCCACATTGGTAGCAACCACAAAGAACCTGCCCTCGTACGCTTCGCATGCTGCATAATCATACGGGTCCAGCTCATTTTGAATCCTGTTAAACAGCATATCCACGCCGAAGAGGTTGCCGGTTGTTATCAGGTTGGAGAAACTGCAGTATTTTTTGTCATCCAGATAGTCCACACTCACCCGAAACGCCCGTCCGCGCTGTTTTGACAGAAGACTTGCTCCGTGGCATGCGCCGGCAGACACACCGTAGATGGTGCTGAACTCAATATCATTATCTAAAAATGCGTCAACAACTCCTGCAGTATAGACACCCCGCATTGCCCCTCCCTCCAGAACCACGCCTGCCTGATACATACGAAAGTATTGGTGTTTTTCGGATATAAAAGAGGGCATACTATTTCCCCTCACACATCCAATAGATAAGGATATGGTTAGTTCAGGCGAACAGAAAATCCAGTGGGCATACCAGTACATGCCTGTTCTTCAGGCAATCCGCAAACGCTTTGAAGAGGAAAAGCCGCTTGCAGGACAGAAAATCGGTATGGCTCTCCACGTAGAGGCAAAGACTGCATGTCTTGTCAGAACCTTGGCTGCAGGAGGCGCTGAGGTCTATATCACCGGATGCAACCCGCTCTCCACGCAGGACGATGTTGCTGACGCACTTCGCGAGGGAGGAATCGAATGCTACGCAAAGCGCGGATGCAACACTGAGGAATACTACGAAGCAATCGACAAGGTTCTTGATGCAAAACCGACCTTAACCATCGACGACGGAATGGACTTAATCAACCGTGTCCACATCGACCGCCGCGACTGCTTACCGCAGATTGTCGGAGCATGTGAGGAGACCACGACCGGTATCCACCGCTTAAAGGCAATGCACGCAGACGGAAAGCTCGAGTTCCCGGTAATTGCTGTCAACGACACCCCGATGAAGCACTACTTCGACAATGTTCACGGAACCGGTGAGAGTGCACTGTCCTCTATCATGCTTACCACCAACTGCCTTGTTGCCGGAAAGCACGTCGTTGTTGCCGGATACGGATACTGCGGAAGAGGAGTGGCCACCAAAGCACGTGCACTTGGCGCACGGGTAATCGTCACCGAAGTCGACCCGCGCCGTGCACTCCAGGCACACTTCGACGGATTCGATGTCTTAAAGATGAGCGAAGCAGCAAAACTCGGAGACCTCTTCATCACTACCACCGGAAACTGTTCCATCATTACCGGCGAGCACTTCCCGCTCTTAAAAGACGGAGCACTCCTTGCAAACGCCGGACACTTCAACAACGAAATCACCATCCCGTGGCTTGAAGAGCACGCCTCTGAAATCGACCACAGAGACGGTATCGACACCTACATTGTTGACGGAAAGAAGATTCACCTGCTTGCAGAGGGAAGACTCGTCAACCTTGCAACCCCGAAGGGAATGGGTCACCCGATTGAAGTCATGGACTTAAGCTTCGCCGTACAGGCACTCTCTGTTGAGTACATGGCAAAATACGGAAAAGACCTCGCAGCAGGAGTTCACGATGTCCCGACCGAAATCGACGAGTACATCGCACGCTTAAAGCTTGAGTCCGTCGGCGCTTCCTTAGACGAACTTACGCCTGAACAGATTGAATACATGGGAAGCTGGAACCACGGAACCTAAGTTCCCTCTTTTTTTAAGAAGATCCAGCATCTGTTTTCTTTTTTGTGCAGTCTGCCGGATTTCTATCATTTCAATGTACAAAAAATCCGTAAGTGTTGCGTTTTTTTTTACAGCCTGCTTTTTGAAAAAAAGAGAAGAAGGAGCCTCAGATCATTTTCCGGTTTCTGATTTTCAGGATAATCAGCATAATTCCTGCACCAAGCAGAATACAGAAAACAAATCCATACGCGATATAGATAAACAGCAGATCCCAGCCAGTGATAAACAGCCGTGAGACTTCACCGGCAAAGAGACCAAGGAGGCAGAACCAGACAAGAGCTCCGCGGGAAACCCAGCTCGTACATTTCTTACCGAGAAGATACTGCGCCACTGCGCCAAAGAGAACGCACAGATATATACCGACCGTCAGAGAAACACTGTTCCAATTCCAGAATGCTTCAAAGAATCCGGCATCAATCAAATCAAAAAATACAAGCTCCAATACCATACCTCCGTTTTTCCGCAAGGGATTTGCCTGCAGAATCAGTACTGCAAAAATATCTCAGTCAGAATATAAGTATTTTCTGAAGACACAGAAAGAAAAAAGGAAATTATCTTCTGCTCTTCTTTGCCCGGATGATTTC
>JAFZFW010000087.1 GCA_017555685.1 Methanocorpusculum sp. | reverse complement strand
TCGAATTTCTCCGGGTGAACAAGAACCAGTGCTTCGCCAAAGAGTGCGCCGATTTTTGTGCCGCCGATGTAGAATGTATCCACCAGATCTGCAATTTCCTGAATAGTGGTATCGTTTGTCGGCCAGGTGAGCGCCGTCCCTAATCTGGCCCCGTCCATGTAGAGCGTTAAACCATGCTTTCTGCAGCATTCACTAAGGGCTGTCAGCTCGGCTTTGGTGTATACGCCGCCGTTTTCTGTGGGCTGTGTGATGTATGCCATTTTCGGGAGAACCGTGTGCTCATCTTCGTGATGGAGCAGTGCTTTTTCGATATCCTCCGGACGAAGCTTTCCATCCTTGGTCGGCATGGCAAACTGACGATGTCCGGTTAATTCAATAGAGCCGGTTTCATGCACATAGATATGTCCCGTAGCCGGAGTGATAACTCCTTCATACGGCCGAAGACCGGCTGAGATTGTTGTTGTGTTGCAGGGAGTCCCGCCAACAAAGTAATGTACATCTGCTTCGGGTTTTCCAATCCACCGGCGGATTAGTTCTGTGCAGTCATCGCTGAAACGGTCCAATCCATATCCATCGGTATGTTCTGAATTTGTCTCCATCAGTGCCTGCATGACTTTGGGATGGGCACCGAGGCTGTAGTCACTTCTAAAAGAAATCATATTGGTATCTTCCCGGATCTCTGATTACGCACAGTTTTCTTTTGCCCACTTCTTTGCCGATTCGTATGCTTTGTCCCCGGTGAATACTGCACGCATAGCCTCACCGTCAAAGACCCCGATTACAAACAGCTTCTTTTCTTTGTCATACCCGAAAACCAGTTCCGCGAGTTCGACTTTCTCGATTACAATTCCCCGCAGAAGGGATGTCGACGGCTGGAGGAGCAGGAGGTCACTGATATCGATATTTGGCTCGTATCCGAATGCATACATGAATGCCTGCAGTGCATTGGTCAGGTTTGAAGTACAGAGTGCGTCTCCGGTTTCTTTGGGCAGCTCGCGCATCAGTTCTGCTAAGCGGATATCATCATCTTCTGAGAGTTCATAGAGTTCATCGGCGAGTGCTGACAGTTCAAATTCGGGCATGAGCGGCATATGATAGTATTTGCTCTTTGAGCGTATTACTCTTTATTGAATGGAATGCTGTCCTGTTGTCCGGTTAGAAGGGAATAGAGTTAATAGAATTGATATTCATACCTGTTTACGCATGAGAGACGAAGACATAGACTGGAAAATTTACCATCTCATTCCTGACGGAACATCCGTTCCTATTGCTGAACTTGCAGAAAAAACCTGTCTGGATGAGGAAACAGTCCGTGCCTCCCTCGCCCGTCTCGAAAAATCCCGTCTGGTAATGGTGAAAGGGGATGCCGCCTGTCCCTTGTCCATTACTGATTTCATCTTCGCAAGCCAGCTTGCCAACGCTCCGGCAGAAGATGACTGCGGAATCTACATTGAAAACGGCGTAATCAAAGTGAGAAAATGAATCTGACACCAAAATCCTATATCTTAAGAATCGGTCACCGCCCGGAGCGCGATCAGCGCGTTACCACACATGTTGGTTTAAGCACCAGAGCTCTTGGAGCATCCGGAATGTACCTCGCTGCAGATGATGCAAAGGTTGCAGACAGTATCGCTGATGTTGCAAAGCGCTTCGGCGGCGACTACTTCTGCGAAAATGATGTAAAGTGGAAGTCCTGCATCAACCGCTTCAAGAAAGACGGCGGCAAAGTCGTTCACTTAACGATGTACGGTCTTCGCCTGCAGGATGTCATCGCAGACATCAGACAGGAAGAGCAGGTCTTAGTTGTTGTCGGTGCAGAAAAAGTCCCGGGTGACTTATACGAACTTGCAGACTACAACGTCGCTGTTGCAAACCAGCCGCACTCCGAGATTTCTGCAGTCGCACTTTTCCTCGACCATTTATATGAAGGCCGCGAGCTTGAGCTCTCTTTTGACAACCCGGAGCTCGAAGTCATCCCGACCAAAGTCGGAAAGCACACTATCAAGCACGAGCAGGAACATGAGTAAATCCGTCCTCGTCGCAGGATTTACCACGAGACATGTTGCTGTCTCTGCCGCAAAAGCAGGATACGATGTCTATGCTGTTGATCACTTCTGTGATGCGGATTTAACGGCTGTTGTCAAAGACCATCTGGCATTTGACGAGCTCGATGAACTGCCGTTTGCCATTGAAGAAATGATGCAGCGCTATAATCCGGACTTTGTGGTTACTACATCCGGTGCGGAACTCTTAGAAGTTCCAAAGCGTCTTGGAACCACTCCGGATGCGGCAAAGCGTTTCATGGACAAAGGGGAGACACAGAAGTTCTTCGAGGAAATCGGCATCCCGGTTCCGAAAGAACTGGAAAAAGGCCAGTATCCGGCTATGGCAAAGACGCTTTCGGGTGCAGGAGGCTGGAGAAATGCGGTTGTTCATTCCGATGCGGAGCTTGAGGAATGGCTTGAGTTCGTACAGCATGAACCATACATGCTGCAGGAGTTTGTTGAAGGAACGCCTGCTTCTGTCTGCTGTCTTGCAGCAGACGGCCGCGCAGTTGCTCTTTGTACCAACATGCAGATTTTACGCGGCGGCGACTTCTGCCCGTATGCATTCTCCGGATCTATGACACCCTGCCCGCATCCGCTTGCATCCCGCATGGCAGAAATCGCAGAAAAAATTGCTGCTGCATCCGGCTGTACCGGCTGTATGGGTATTGACTTTGTCTTAACGGAGACCGAAGCCTATGCAATCGAAATCAACCCGCGTTTCCAGGGTACGCTGGAAACCGTTGAGTCTGCACTTGACTTAAGCATATTCCAGCTGCATGCAGATGCCTGTGCCGGAATTCTGCCGGAGCGCCCTGCAGTGCCGCAAGGTTTTGCCGTCCGCAAAATCCTGACTGCCCCCGAAGACATGACGGTCAAATCCGATCTGCTGTGTCTTTCAGACATTATCACCGATATTCCATATCCGGGAACGACATTCGAGAAAGGACAGGTTATGTTCTCGGTTCTGGGACGCGGAAATACGCCGGAAGAGGCGCTTGCTTCACTGGATAAACATATTAGTCTTGCCGTCCAACAAATAAAGGAATGACCGCAATCAAAGAGGAAGACCTCAACAACCCGGCAATCTTC
>JAFZFW010000086.1 GCA_017555685.1 Methanocorpusculum sp. | reverse complement strand
GCGTACTGCTGAGTCAACATCACGCGGACGCTGAACCTGCGAAATCCGCACATCATCAGTCTCCTTTGGGCGCTGAACACCGCCGATACGGACAGCAGATTCAGAATCCTTCGGCATATCCTTTCGTCCGAGGTCAGCCATGCCGGAGAGAACCATATCCTCCTTCTTCTCACGCTTTGGAAGGGCGATGTCAGCTGAGAGCTGCTGCTCGGCTCTCTTTGCCCCGCCGAGGGAAATCTGTGGGTCGCGTTTCCGGGCCGGAGCAGGAGTTGGTTTCGGCACGAAAACAGGCTCTTCACGTACCGGTGTTTTACGGACTACTACCGGTTCATCCTCAAAGAGGTCGTCATCCTCACTGTATTTGTATTCAGTCATATCTTCTGTATATTCGGGGAGTGCTGCAACAGCACATTCTTCAATCTCATCCTCAAAGACAGCTTCCGGCAGAGCGTAGAGATAATCACCGGTCGGAAGCACTTCTCCGGGTTCAAAGATAGCATCATCGGATGCAACGGAAATCAGCGGAATCTCTGCCTCTTCCTCTTCGAATCCGTAAATCTTCTGAACTTCGGAGTGGTATGACTCGTAAATCTCCTCGAGTTCTGCGACACGCGGGACGTTCTGGATTCCGGCAAGCACGATGATAACACCAACATACTTCGTCGACTTGACCGGATAGTCTCCTGCCCGCATTTCCAGACCGCGGATACTATTGTCAATCCACTTTCTGACCATGTGGAAGCCCTTCATGGAAAGCTCTTCGGACG
Organism: Methanocorpusculum sp.; assembly: GCA_017555685.1. Classification (GTDB taxonomy): domain Archaea; phylum Halobacteriota; class Methanomicrobia; order Methanomicrobiales; family Methanocorpusculaceae; genus Methanocorpusculum. Next base: position 11,576 of record JAFZFW010000086.1, on the reverse strand, counting down.
GGCCGGCGATTAACACCAGTGCCTTCTCTGCAGACGTCAGATCGCAGGGGACGGAAACTTCCTCATAGACAGCCTTCTTTGCGAGGTCGATGATACGCGATGTCCGCTTGTGACCTTCATCGAGCATGTACTTCTCGACGAAAATCTTCTTGAACATGCCGGAGATGTTGGTCGGCAGTTTTTCCGTTGCATACCCGATGGAGACAATGTCCATTCCTGTTAAGGTATTCAGGACTTCTCCTGCATCAAGGACAACCTCTGCAGACTCGACACCATTGTGCGTAACCTCGCCTGCACGAAGCAGGAGACCGACCCGACGGGCAAGCATCTCGTTTAACTCGTCATACATCTCGGAGGTCTGCCGGCGGGTCAGCGGTTTTGGCAGACCCTCAGCATTCAGTTCCGCAGCAGCCGCAGCGGCTTCTGTCTCGATTCTTCCAGACCAGGTTTCATTATCGAAGACAATAGATGCACTGCCCATATTCCGGATAGCTGCAAGCTGTTCTGCAGCACGCGCAGAAACCTTCGCACCTTCGGAGCGGAAGGGAAGCGTGAGGATGGTAAACACCGGATCAGGGAATGCGTTTTCCAGCTCCTCCATGAAACGCGGGACAAGGTCAGCCATACGGCCGCCAAGACCGGCACAGACAAAGATTGCATCAACCTCACTGACGCCTTCTTCCTGGAAGCAGTCAATAATGCTGGTTAAATCAAAGTCATCCCCGCAGGAATAATCACGCTTTGTCGGATCAGACGGAGACAGAACCTTACGGCGGCCGACCTCCAGGGATTTCATGGTGTGGATTACTTCGGTGTCGGCATCGAAAACATGAGCGCGTACGCTCTTTACTTTGCTTCTCTCGTCATGGCTGTTTAATGTTTCCACAATCCGGCAGCCTGCACCGCCGATACCGACTAGTAATGCACGCATCTATTCGTATGTACTATTTAGCGTTTAAAAAATATAAGGGTTCAGTGAGTGATTCAGAAAGAATCACGCTTGCTCGTCGGCGGATAGGATTTCGCCGGAGACTTAACCGGCTTTCTTCTTCTGCCGGAGATGACAAGCACCAGAATCAGGAGAAGAACCACTACAGCAAGAGCACCAATGCCGATTAAGACATAGGGAATATTCTGCTCCAGAGAGATGATAACAACATTATCCTCACCTGCCTCTACCGTGTAGGTTACACTGTCTGCAGAGTAGCCGTCGTGAGATGCAGATATGTAGATTTTCGTTCCCGGAGCTGAGGAGGTCTGATAGATTCCATTTGCATCCGTTATTCCGCGGACATCCCCATCGAAGTAGATAACAGTAGACGGGACCGGTTTGTTGTCCGCAAGGGTTTTGATAGTAAGAGTCGCTGATGCGTACTGCAGATCAACAATAAGAGTTGATGCGTCCTCACTGAAATTTGTGGTCTTCGAAGCGGTTACAAAGTTGTCTGCCTCGACTTTGATGGTGTACTCCCCTGCAGTGCAGGTGGAGAGCTGTGCTTTGCCGTACAGATCAGTATATGCTGCAAGAATTCCGTTCACATAGACGGATGCCCCGGCAACCGGTTCTTTGTCCTCGGAGTATACAAGAATCAGCGGGCTGACACGGGAAATCGAGAGCTGAATCGGAAGAGAGGTTGCACCCTTTTCAAGGAAAAGCTCCTTACTGTAGGCTTCATAGGATGGAGCAGAGACGTCAACGGTGTTGTAGGAACCGCGAGTCATAGCTGCATGGATTCTTCCGTTGGAATCAGTTTTACCGACAGAAACTTTGTTGACAGAAACGTCTGCACCGGAAACCGGTTTGCCGTCAGTGGAGGTTACGGTGATTAAAACCGGTGATTCAGGAGAGAGATAGAACGGCTCTGCCTGATTTGCCGAGGTGATGGTGACAGTTCTGGTCTGGGAGACATATCCGCTCTTGACAACCGTAACCGTATAGGTTTCCGGATATTGTACCTCTTTAAATTCAGCAATTCCCTCTGAGGAAGTGTAAAGTATAGAAGATGTGGTTCCGGTAAGTGTCACAGATGCCATAGGGATAGCAGCGTTTCCCGCAGAAGCATCAAAAACATTCACCGAAAACGGAGAGACCGCTGCTGCACCTGCCCCGCTGAAAAGCAGGAGGGCAGTCAGCAGAATGATGAATACGCGCTTCATAAGTATGTATTATTTTCTCGCGAAAGACCTTTAGTGCATCGGTCTCTTAGAGACCGACACGGGATAGAAGCATGCCGCCGACACTAACCGGATGCGTTGTACGGCAGAGCTCAATAGCCTCGCTGAGCCTCCACTCCTTTTCTGCATAGATGGTAAGAAGCGTTTCACCTTTCTTCACTGTCTCTCCCGGCTTTTTATGGAGAGTAAGACCTGCACCATGTTCTGACGGAGAGCCGGCAGCTCTGGCAATATCGATTAATGCACGGTTTTTAACGGAGAGAACAATGCCTTCAGCCGATGCAGGGACTTCATAGGTGAACGGACCAAAAGACAGGTCGGCTGCTTTTATCTTTGGATCTCCGCCCTGAATTTCAATAATTTCCTGCAGCTTTGAAAGTGCTTTGCCGTTTCGAATCTGTGCCATTGCAAAGTCTGCTCCGTTTCCGACAGCCGCCTTTCCGGTCATCTCAAGGGCGATTCCGGCTACCGCACAGCTCTTCTGAACAAGAGAGCCGAAGCCGTCTTTGTTTTCTAAGACTTGCAGAGCCTCTGCTACTTCCAGATTTACTCCGATGTTTCTGCCAATCGGCGCCCCGCCATAGGTTACCGCACACTCGACTTTAATGCCTAAGCGTTTTCCTAAATCAATAAGCTGGGATGCAAGAACTTTACCCTCTGCTTCATCTGCAATCTTTGTGCCGGGCCCAACCGGGATATCAATTACACAAGTGTCCGAGCCGACAGCGGCTTTTTTCGCGATGATGCTTGCAAGCATTTTGCCTCTGCCATTAATCTTTAACGGATACTCGCAGGAAATCAGGATATCATCGACAGGAACGATATTCGTTGCCCCGCCCCAGACAATGACTCCGCCGACTTTTTCAGTCATCTGCTGAACCTCGGATGCAGAGAAGGCAACAGGAGCTAAAGCCTCCATCAGATCAGCAGTACCGCCGGCACCGGTGATTGCCCGCGAACTGGTTTTTGGAATCAGAAGGCCGGACGATGCAATAATCGGGACAACCAGGAGGGTGATTTTATTTCCCGGAACTCCGCCGATAGAGTGTTTGTCGACAACCGGCTTTTTGGAGAAGGAGATGGTCTCTCCTGATGCCATCATCTCACGGGTGAGATATTCAACCTCATCCATATCCATGCCGTTGATATAAGCAGCAGTGATATAGGAGGTAACTTCTGCCTGAGAGAGGACATTGTTTGCAATATCTGAGACGATAGCTGCAGTTTCCGGACGGGTAAGTTTTCCGCCGTCGACTTTTTTGCGGATGAAATCCAGTGATGCCGGACGTTTTGCCGGGAGGATTTCAATCTCATCACCGGCAGATATCATAAGGTCGCGATTCACTCCGGCAGTCAGGAGAGCACGACCGCAGACAGCAAAAGTCTCGGAGATAGTAACCGGGACAATCTCGGAATGTTTTGTCTTCTGATTCGTAAGGGATACCCGGTCTCCCTCTCTGACACCGAGCGAGTTGGCATCACAGCTATTAAGGAGGATAAAAGGTGCAGTGATGTCAACGATATCTGCGGATAAAAACATACCCTTCTATTTTGCGGGAGAAGAATTAAGAGTTTCCGTAAAATATCGGGAAAAAGAGCGGGCGGGCGGAAAATGGGGTTGGTGGATTATTCTTTGTTGAAGAATCCACGCATGAACGGATACATTTCCATCATCTGCTCATTTGCAATCTGTTCGTACAGACGGTAAATGATGGAAACCGTAAGCAGAAGTCCAGTACCTCCAACGAATCCGATGATACCAAGCATGTTGGCAACAACGGAGAGGAGACCAATGAACACTCCACCGATAACGGTGACTCTTGGAATGTATCTGTCAAGGTATCTTTCGAGAACTGCAGGGCTTCTGCGGTATCCCGGAATCTGCATGCCGGAATTCTGAATCTGGCGGGCAACGTGCTTGGAGTCAAGACCAGCAGTCTTAACCCAGAAGATTGCGAACAGTGCGCCACCAAGAATCATGACAAGACAGTCGATACCAATACGGATGAGAACCTCCCATACTGCGTGACCAGCACCGGTGAAGTTCGAGAGCCACCACATCCAGTCCTGCGGCTGGTTAATTGGTGCGAGATACCACATTAAACCGCTGACCGGAGTAGTTCCGTTGAATTCACCTAAGATGTTGATTCCGAAGTTGGAAAGAATCATTCCAATCATCTGGACGTTTGCCTGGAGAACACGGACTAAGATCATCGGAAGAACGCTTGCGTAAACAAGCTTAACCGGGAATCTTGAGCGTGCACCGCGGACATTTGCATGTGCGAGCGGGATTTCAATTCTCGTCGATTCGACAAAGACGATGACGAAGAATAAGACAACCGTCGTGATGAGTGCTAAGATCTGCAGACCAAAGTAGTCGATGAAGTTTGCACCTTCTGCAATGACCTGGAAGAGTCTTGGGAAGAAACCGGTTGCAAATCCGTCAGTAGAGCCGGATGCAGACCAGTTGAAGAGACCGTTAACTAATCCCTGTGCGACACCGGCAACGATGAAGAGACCTACACCAGAGCCGATACCCCATTTGGAAACGACCTCATCCATGAACATGACGAGAACGCCACCAAGACAGATCTGCAGGAAGATAAGCAGCATAACAACAGCACCGCTGCCGCCAAAGATTGCAGCAACAGCCGGGTCAGCTGTCATCCATCCGCCGAATACGTTCGGAAGAGCTTCGATGAAGATCATCACGAAGATAAGCAGCTTCTGCAGACCCATATAGAGAACCTGACCACGCTGGTCAGAGGTGTTGATTTTAATCAGATCGGCACCGCGAAGTAACTGTAAAACGATAGATGCTGTAACGATTGGACCAATACCAAGGTGGAGGATAGTTCCCTGAGCTCCGGCTAAGAGGGCACGGTAGTACTCAAAAATATCCACGGAATTGGATGCAAGTCCGAATACAGGAATATTCGTTAAAACAAAGTACAGAAGCAGCACAGCAGCGGTCCATAACAGCTTGTTTTTGAAGTGTACGTGACCCTCCGGCGGCTTCACTGCCGGCATACGCGACAGCAGCGGTTCCATTCTATCCAACAGTTCTCCCATGAGTTAATTACTCCGAAAAAATTTATTCGGAGGAGATGGCGTTGCCGCCTTTCTCCTCGATCTTTGCAACTGCGCTGGCAGAGAATGCTTCTGCGGTGATGGCAAGTTTGTGGTTAACCTGTCCTCCACCTAAGACTTTCTCAACACCAATCTGTGCAGCATCAAGAGAGATGACATCTCCTTCCTGAACTGCAATTCCGCGTGCAACGAGCTCAGGGACCATCTGGTCGATGTCTCCGATGTCCATGACTTCCCAGGAATAGGAAGTCTTGCAGACGAAGCCGTGCTTTCCTTCGGTCTTGCCAAGAAGATAGAAGCGGGTAAAGTTGTGGTCACGCCATCCGGCTGCTCCACGACCTCCACGGTTACCTGCACCACGGCGGTTCTTGTGGGTTCCTCCACCACAGGTACGGGAACCTCTGTACTTTGAACGCTTGTTTACTGGCATGTTTTTTACCTCATCTTGATAAGGAGATCGTTGATCTCTGCACCGTAGTAGCCAAGAGCTCCGCCCTGGTTGTAGGTGCGCTTGGTGGTCTTGTATCCCTTACGCGGTGGGTGCATACGGAGGACCGGCTTGAGTTCCGGAACGTCCTTCATGCGGATTTCACCGTTGACGATTGCTGCTGCAAGCTCTGCAATGTCTGCGTACTTGGTTGCAGATTTAACGTACTCATCGGTGAGTGGTTTGTTGCCGGTAAGTCTTCCACGGGTTGCAAGGATGGTTGCAAGAGTCTCTGCGTTGATTTCACCGAATGCAACGTAGTCCTTAACCTTTCTGACCATACCGAGGTACTCAGGGGTCTCCGGGACAAGAACACAGTGGTTGATGTGGTGAAGACGGAGCATCTTTAAAGTCTCCTTGATTTCACGGCGGGTGTTGACAATACCTCTAACCTGAACTAATGCGTACATTACTGACGACCTCCGATGCGGATAAGGTTAGTTTCACGCAGTGCGTTGAAAGTTGCCTTTGCGTAGTTTAAGGTGGTTCTGGTCTGACCGCTGGTGTCTACCCACACATCGTGGATACCGGCGAGAGTCAGTACCTTCTTTCCGACGTCACCAGTAACAAGTCCGATTCCCTTCGGGGCCGGCTTTAAGGTAACGGTGACGGAGCCTGCTTTACCAGTAACTTCCATCGGGACAGAGTGCTTCTGACCGCAGCCGCATTCCCAGGATCCGCATCCACGGCGAACCTTGACAATGGACAGTTTTGCGGCAGTGATTGCCTTCTTGATTGCAGTTCCAACCTGGACATCTTTGCCCTGGCCGAAACCGATGTAGCCATCCTTGTTGCCGATAACGACGACAGCTCTGAACTTAATACGGCGTCCGGAGTCAGTCATGCGCTGCATCATGTCGATGCAGAGGACTTCGTCAACAAGATCAGGGAGCATTGCATCAACAATGCCTTCCTCTTTGATTGGGTAGCCGCTTGCAAGGACTTCATCGAAGTTTGCAAACTCGCCTGCCATGACTTTCTTGCCAAGACCGGTGATTGGGACCCATTCTTCCTGCTCGTAAGCCATATTACTCCAGCTCCTTCATGATTGCGTTCTTAACAGCCTCAACGTTTTCTGCGAGGTCTGCGTAGCGCTCGTCGTATTCTGCGATAACAACACCGTTGCAGCGGTCGTCGTCCGGGAGAATGCTCTCACCGCACGGGATCTCGAAGCCTGCTTCGATTGCTCCCTTAACTGCTGCAAAGACACGTGCTCCTGCGGATGCAACCTGGAGACCGATGTCTGCGATTCCGCCTTCGTATCCTGCCTTCTGTGCACGGACTGCGAAGAGCATACCGGTTAAGTATGCTGCCGGGGTGTTTCCAAGGTATCCCTTGTATCCAAAGTTCTGTAACTCTTTGCTGTTTACGTGAACTAAGGTGTAGTCGCCTTCCATCTCTGCAGCGATAAGCTGAATGATGATGTGGCGGTTGGTCTTTCTGATGACCATACGGTTTCTGCCAGAGACAATTAAACGCTGGCGCTGGTAGTAATCAGTTCTGCCTTCGCGGCGTCTTCTGAACTGAACGAAGTATCTTCCATTAGTTGCCATGTTTAGTTCTCCCTCTTGGCAGTAACAAGCTCAATCTGAGTCTTCAGGTGAGCGACGTTACGGAACTGACCACCGGCTGCGCGGCGGTAAAGTCTGCGGTATTCGGTCGGAGTAATAGTTCCTGCCTCACGCTGAGCACGGAGCTCTTTGCGCTGTGCGCGGATCTTCTTAATCCATGCTTCCTTGGACGGAGTGCGTGCACCCTTGGAACCGCTTCTGCGTCCGTGACCCTTCTTGTGGCCGTAGGAGCGCTTTGCGATGCGTGCGCGGACACGTCCGCGGGAAATTCCCTTCTTCTGGTGGGTAGAGATTGCACCCTCTTCGATGAGGTTGCGGATGTCTTCTCGGGACATTGCATTCTCAACGTCTGCAATTCTCTCCGGGTTGATCCAGACACGGTTCTCACCACAGCCTAAGACGAGAGCTGCAATGCGGCGCTGTGCGGAAAGATTAGTCATTGGACTGCACCTCCTCAACAGCGGCAACTTTTGCCTCTTTTGCGTTCAGGACTTTGATGCCGAGTTCAGCTGCTTTGGTCTGAATGACAGCGCGCTTTGCACCGCCGACAGAGCCGCCGATACGGACAGCAGTGGTTGCTGCGTCGATTCCTTCAAGTTCAGCGACAGTGAAGACTCTGACTTCGCGGTATCCGCTTGGGTGGAATCCGCGGACTGCCTTCGGAGATCCGAATCCTGCCTCCGGGTGTTCACCCTTTGCAAGGTAGTCTTTGCGCTGCTTGGAGTGAAGTCCACGCGGTCTTCTCCAGGTATCCTTAAGACATACTTTGGAGTGCAGGCACTGACGGTTGAATGTTGCTCTCTTTGCCTCACGGGCGCGGAGAAGTCTCTTAATTTCAGATGCCATGATTAGTTACCTCTGCTGGTAATGTAGATACCATCCTGGAAGACACGCGGGTCACGGTTTCTGACTTTGCATGCCTGTTCGATGTTTGCGGCAGTGTTGCCGACAGTCTCACGGTTGATACCAGTAAGAACGAGTTCATCACCCTGGACTTTAACAGTTACGCCTGGAACGATTGCTGCAATGCGTGCCTGCTTCTCACCAAGGAAGTTACCGATCTCAACTTTGTCGCCTGCAACCTTCACCTGGATTGGGAAGTGGTTGAAGACAACCTTCATGCGGTATTCGTAACCCTCAACAACACCCTTGCTCATGACTTTGAGAAGTGCGTTGTAGGTTCCGATTAATGCACGGACACTGCGTCTGGTAGACTCAGTGGAAATGGTGACTGCACCATCTTCAACTGCGAATGCAATTGCCGGGTGGTACATTCTGCGGGTGAGCTCACCCTTTGCACCCTTGACGACAAAGTTGTCGCCTTCGCGTGCAACGGTTACGCCTGCCGGAATCTCAAAAATAATTTCGTACATTATTTTTCAACTCCTTAGAAGACGTATGCTAAAAGCTCTCCTCCGATACCGAGCTTACGTGCCTGTTCGTGGGACATAACTCCCTTGGAAGTGGTCAGAATGATAATTCCGAATCCCTTTCCTGGAAGGTATCTGATTTCCCAGGACTCAAGGTCCTCGACTTTCACTGAGAAACGCGGAGTGATAACACCACATTTGTTGATTCCTCCGGAGAGAGCGATTTCGTACTGTCCTCCTCTTCCGTCTTCAATCTTTTCAAATCCGGTGATGTATCCGTATTCCTGCATGACTTTAAGCATGTCACCAAAGAGGCGGCTTGCCGGCTCAACGGTCACTTTAAGCTTGCCGGTGTCGCCAGCATTCTTAATGGCGCTCATTGCGTCTGCGATAGGATTCTGTTGTGTCATTGTCCTTGTCCTCCTCTTAGTTCATCTTCTTAAAGCCCATGGTGGGTGCCCATTCGCGGAAGCACTGACGGCAGAGGTAAATGTTGTATCTGCGCACAAGTCCCTGCTCACGTCCGCAAAGCTGACACTGGTTTGCACCACGGCCATACTTTTTCTGCTGGACTTTGCCGTTGTCTTTTGCTGCCATTTTACTCCACCTCGATTCCGAAGGTTTCGGTAACGAACTTCATGGACTCTTCGCGAGTAACCTGAAGTTTGCTGTTGAGCTTCTTCTGCTGGATTTTTCTGCGTGCGGTTCTGGTTCCTTTCTTCTCGATGACTGCGATGACATCCATTCCGTAGATACCAATCTTCGGATCGTATGCCTGTCCCGGGAAGTCAGTGTGTTCTTCGATACCGAAACCGAAGTTTCCGGTTGCGTCGAACTGACGTGCATGAAGGACGTGCTCGATAGAGTAGGTCTTCAGTGCAACGGTGAGGAAGTCGATTGCCTTCTGACCGCGGAGGGTAACTTTGCAGCCGATTGGCTGACCGCGGCGGACACCGAATGCAGGAAGGGTGTTCTTAGCGTAGGAGCGGATTGGCTTGGAGCCATTGGTCAGGTCTGCCATGATGTTTTCAGCATTGACAAGGCGTTCACCTGCTTCGCCAACGCCCATGTGGACGATGACTTTTGCGACGTACGGGGTCTGCATGTCGGTCATGCTTCAACACCCCAGGTCTTCAGGTAGGACTCCTCAGTACCGATAACGTAGATGTAGTCCTCAATGGTCTCGAGCTGGTTGCCTGCTGCATCCTCAAGGATGACACGGTTTGGAAGGGAAGATGCCTGGACGTAAATCTTGGTGATCTTTCCGACTTTCATAGTGTGCTGTCCGCCGATGATGATTGCAAGGCTTCCGACTGCGTACGGGAAGTGTTCCTTAACTGCAAAGCGCTCTTCGCCGGTAAGACCAACGATGAGAGTGTCTTTTCCTTTGCAGGAGTTGTCGCCGATGAAGTTTGCACCGCAGGTCAGGTTGATCTGAGTCTTACCGCCACGGATGGTGGTCTTGTTTGCGACTTTGACGAGTCTGACTTTTGCTGCTTCCTCGGTGATTTCGTGCTGGACCTGGCGTCCCTTTGCGTCAACAAGAATAAGGTAGTGCTTGTTAATCTTCGGGAAGCTGATGATGTCGAAAACGTCGATACCGATGTGTTCATCAGTAACAATGTGGCCGTTTAAGACAACCTGGCGGTCGTGCAGAATCTTCTTTGCTTCTTTGGTGTTCTCAGCAAGGTGCATGTGGTCGCGGAGCCAGACTCCGATTGGGAGTGCTGCACCGTTGTGCGGACCAGCTGCGGTGCTGACAACATACTTCTTTTCTTTCTTTGCGAGCTGCCACTCAGTAGGGGCTGCCATACGTTTTGTTCTGGTCATGCCTTCACCTCAAGACGTGCCATGCGCTTTGCGTCTTTTGTGTTCAGCTTAGTGATCATTACCTTTGACGGGTCGAGCGGTCTTGGAACGTCTTCGCCGTTTGCTTTCTTCACGGTTACACCGTGGACGAGGACTTTCGTGTTCTTGACGTCGACTTTGTCAACGACTCCTTCAGTTCCTGCGAACTCGCCGCGAAGAACCTTAACAGTGTCGCCGGTGACAACACGGAAGCTGCGCTTTCCATACTTTTCACGGAGATCGCCTGCGAGAGGAGAGTGTAAGAATGCTCCACGAACGTGAATCGGGGCATTGTAACGGTACTTCCGCTGCTTTCTCGGCTGAATGCTTGAAATACGTGCCATGTTTATTCACCTTAGATGATAATGGTCGCCATGGACCCTACTTTCGGGAAACGCTCTGCGACTTCACGTGCAACCGGACCCTTGATGTCAGTTCCACGCGGATCGCCATTGTCGTTTAAGAGAATCATTGCGTTCTCTTCGAAGGAGACACGAAGTCCGTTCGGACGGCGGAACTCTTTCTTCTGACGAACAACAACTGCTTTTACAAGCTTTCTCTTCATGTCCGGAGTACCCTTCTTAACTGAAACAGTTGCGAGGTCTCCGATACCCATCTTCGGCTGACGGTTCTTGACACCGTGGTATCCGAAGACGGAAACAATCTGGACAACACGTGCACCAGTGTTGTCTGCACAGACCATCTTAGAACCAGTCTGAAGTGCGCGTGGAATCTTGGAAGTTAATCCCTTCATGCCTTGTTCACCTCAACGACTACGTAGGAAGTGGTCTTGTTCAGTGGTCTGCACTCTGCAATTTTAACCTCGTCGCCAATCTTTGCGTCGAGGCATGGAGCCATGTGTGCGTGAATTCTGGTGCTTCTCTTCTCGTAACGGTCGTACTTCTGGACCTTGTGAAGGAAGTTCCGCTCAACAACAACGGTTCCCTGCATACGTTCGCTCACGACCTTACCGGTAATCACCTGGCCGCGCACCGATAAGCTGCCGTGGAACGGACAATTTACATCGTCACAGTC
>JAFZFW010000085.1 GCA_017555685.1 Methanocorpusculum sp. | reverse complement strand
CCCTTATCCTCGCCGGAATCATTCCGATTTTCCTGCTCCGGTGGAGAATGAATGTTCTGACATTAGGGGAAGACGAAGCGAAGAGTATGGGAATCAACCCGCACCGCCTCAGATTTATTGTGGTTGCCTGTGCCACGCTGATTACTGCAGCAGCAGTCTCGATTTCCGGTATTATCGGATGGATTGGTCTGGTTATCCCGCACTTCTGCCGGATGATTTTCGGCTGCGACTACCGCAGAATTATTCCAACGGCAGTTATTATGGGCGGAGCATTCCTGCTTCTGGTCGATGACCTGGCACGGTGCATGGCATCCGTTGAAGTCCCGATTGGCATCCTGACAGCATTTGTCGGAGCTCCGGTGTTTGCCTATCTGCTGATGCTTGGAGGGCGCCGGACATGAAAACCCTTGACATTCAGTCATTGAATTTTGCGTACAGCAAAAGAGGTCCGCAGGTTCTGCGTGATGTTTCGTTCACCACTGAGTCCGGCGACCTGCTCGCGGTTCTGGGTCCGAACGGGGTTGGAAAGAGTACGCTGTTTAAGTGTATGCTGGGTTTCCTGCGGAATTATGCCGGTAAAATTTATCTGAACGGTTCAGACATCAAAACAATGACGCACAAAGAGATTGCCAAACAGATTGCCTATATTCCGCAGTCCACCTATCCGGTGTTTAATTATGAGGTTCTTGATGTGGTACTCATGGGTCTGACAAGCAGTCTTAAGGTCCTGTCATCTCCAAAGCAGGAACACATCGATGAAGCCCATGCGGCACTGGAAAGTCTTGGTATTGCGCATCTGGCGCATGCAGGGTATGGAGAAATTTCCGGCGGTGAACGGCAGCTCGCGTTGATTGCACGGGCACTGGTGCAGAAGTCGAAGATTTTAATTATGGATGAGCCGACAGCGAATCTGGACTATGGAAATCAGTTCCGGGTGATGCAGAGGATTTCCGGGCTTGCGAAGGATGGCTATACGATTATTCTTTCGACGCATAATCCTGACCATGCATTCCTGTATGCGAATCGTGTGGTGATGATTCATAAGGGCACCGTAATCGCTGACGGTTCGCCGGATTCGGTGCTGGATGCGGATTTGATTAAGACGGTGTACGGAGTTTCGGTGAAGGTTGAGGAGTTTGAGAACTCCTGCAGGCGTCATAATCTGTGTATCCCGCTGGACAGTGAGTTCTAAATGGTAAATTTTGTAAATGTAACTAATTTTACTTTTTTCACAAAATTAACGAATGATATTTATCTTGCAACATCTCTATGAATAAATGGAGTATTTGTATGAGAAAACTTCCCGCAGTGTTCCTTACCCTGCTGATTCTGACCGCTTTCTGCGGTGTCGGTGCAGCAGAGGAAACCAGAACGTTTGTTGATGACTTTGGACGCGAGGTTGAACTTCCGGCTGTTGTTGACAGTGTCGCTCCGTCCGGCTCTCTGGCACAGATTGTGCTGTATTCCTTCGGTCCGGAGAACTTCGCAACGATTTTCAGTGCATTCAGCGACGAGCAGAAGCATTTCATTGACGAAAGCATCCACAACCTTCCGGTAACCGGCAGTATGTTCGGTTCCAAGATGACCATGAATGCAGAAGAAATCATGGCTCTTGACAAGAAGATTGGTATCGACGTCATTATCGACCTTGGTGAAGCAAAGGAAAAGATTGCACCGCAGATGGACGAGATGCAGGAAAAGACCAACGTCCCGTTCGTTTTCATCACCCAGAACACTCTTGACGATGTTGCCCAGTCCTACCTTACCTTAGGTGAAATGCTCGGACAGGAAGAGCGCGGTCAGGAGCTTGCTGACTACACCGGCGGTATTGTCAAGATGTACCAGGAGAACATGGAAAAGATTGGAGACGACAAGGTCTCTGTCATCTATGTAACCGAAGTTGACGGCAACGCGGTATGCATGCTCGGCCACAACTCCTACCACACCGAAATCCTTGATGGTATTGCAAACAATGTCGCACCGGAAGCAGTTTCCGGCAGCGGTCTTGGTGACCAGTACACCATGGAAGATATCTTCCAGATGAACCCGGACTACATCATTGTTGCAGGCTCCGGCTACCTCGAGCACGACAACTATGAGGCAATTATGTCCAGTGATATGTGGAACACTCTCCCGGCAGTCAAAGAAGGCAGAGTCTATGAAGCACCGTACGAGTGTCCGTGGGCATGGATGGGCAACCCGCCGGCATCCCACCGTTTAATCTCTATCCTCTGGCTCGGAAACCTCCTCTATCCGGAAGTCTTTGACTATGATGTAGAAGAGAAGCTCATCGAGTTCTATGATGTCTTCTACCACTACGACATGACCGAAGAAGAACTTGGAGAGATTATGGTCTACTCCAAGGGAACTGCAGAGAGTGCAGCTGCAAGCCCGGCACCGGTCGCAGGTCTCCTCGCAGGTCTTGCCGCAGCAGGTCTCTTCGTCCTTCGCAGAAAATAACTTCAGACTTCCCTGAAGTCTCTTTTTTTTCTTTTCTGAGTTTTATTGATACATCATTCTCATCTGGTGCGCTCAGCTTTTTCCCTCCCTGCGTCCCCTCGGAAAAAGACAATCGTGTTTAATTTACTTAATTCAAAAATTAACATAAATTTATTATAATCTCCTTCATCAATAGAATAGTGATTTTATGAAGAAAGTATGTATTGCAGGAATCACTCTGCTGTTTCTTTTCGCCGCTTTCTGCGGTGTCGGCGCAGCTGAGGAGACCAGAACCTTTATTGATGACCTTGGCCGTGAAGTCGAGCTCCCGGTCGTTGTAGACAGTGTCTCACCATCCGGTTCTCTGGCACAGATTGTTCTCTACTCCTTCGGACCGGAGAACTTCGCAACCCTCTGTAACGGATTCAGTGACGCACAGAAGCATTTCATCTATCCGGAAATTTACAACCTCCCGGAGACCGGCAGTATGTTTGGTGCAAAGATGACCATGAATGCAGAAGAAGTCATGGCTCTTGACAAAGAAATCGGCATTGATGTCGTCATTGACCTTGGTGCTGCAAAAGAAAGCATTGGTCCGGGCATGGATGACATGCAGGAAAAGACCGGCATTCCGTTCGTTTTCATCACCCAGAACACCTTAAAAGACATCCGTCAGTCGTACCTTACCTTAGGTGAGATGCTCGGACAGGAAGAGCGCGGTCAGGAGCTTGCTGACTACATGGGCGGCATTGTCGACATGACCTATGAGAATATGGAAAAGGTCGGCGATGAGAAGGCTACCTTCATCTACATCACCAACATTGACGGAAACTCCGTAAACATGCTTGGAAAGGGTTCCTACTTTGCAGAAGTTCTTGACTTAGTCGGTGAAAACATCGCACCGGCAGCAGTTACCGGAAGCGGAAAGGGCGACCTGTACTCTATGGAGGAGGTCATGCAGATGAATCCGAATTATGTCCTTGTTTCTGCCTCCGCCTATGCAGAACACCGCTTTTATGATGCCATCATGGAAAGCGAGATGTGGCATGTTCTCCCGGCAGTCAAAGAAGGCAGAGTCTATGAAGTTCCGTACGAGTGTCCGGACAGCTGGACCTCTCCTGCATCCAACCGTTTAGTAACCGCCCTCTGGCTTGGAAACCTCTACTATCCGGAAGTCTTCGATTATGATGTGAAGGAGAAGATTGTCGAGTTCTATGATGTCTTCTACCACTACGACATGACCGAAGAAGAGCTCGGCGAGATTATGAAGTACTCGTTTGACGAATCCAAGAGCACTGCATCCAGCCCGGCACCGGTCGCAGGACTTCTCGCAGGACTTGCTGCAGCAGGTCTCTTTGTCCTTCGCAGAAAATAACTTCAGACTTCCCTGAAGTTTCTTTTTTTTCTTTTCTGAGTTTTTGTACGTGTTTGTGGCTACTCTCAAGGTATCAGCCGCAAAAACTTCACCCCCTCATTAGCGCCTCAGCCGGAATCCTCCGAAAAATCGCGAAATAGTAAATTATGTTTAATTTACTTATGCTACAAAGTTCAGAACATTTATTATATCAACCCTACCTATAAAATACCCTATTGTGAAACTCATAACCGTCGCAGGGCCGCCATCCTCAGGCAAGACCTCGGTCATTCTCAAAACCTTAGAGACCATGGGTCTTACGAACGGAGAGGCGGGGGTTGTCAAATTCGACTCCTTAACCTCCTTTGACCACCTGCGCTACAAAGAAAACAACATCCAGGTACAGACAGGATTCGCCGGAAAAATCTGTCCCGACCACTTCTTTGTCAGCAACATCGAAGATGCCGTACAGTGGGCGAAACGAAAGGGGTTCTCTTACCTCATCATCGAAAGCGCCGGACTCTGTAACCGCTGTTCTCCGCACATCAACGGCATCTTATCCGTCTGTGTCATCGACAACTTATCCGGCGTCAACACTCCGCGAAAGATTGGTCCTATGCTCAAATATGCCGATGTCGTCGTTGTCACCAAAGGAGACATCGTCTCACAGGCCGAACGCGAGGTCTTCGCCTTCAACATCCGTCAGGTCAACACCCGCGCAGCAGTTATCTTCGTAAACGGCATCACTGGACAGGGCTCCTTCCATCTGGCAAAACATTTCCAGAGCGCTATGGAAATCGACACCTTAAAAGACCGCAAACTCCGGTTCACCATGCCTGCGGCCATCTGTTCCTACTGTACCGGAGAGACCAGAATCGGCTACTACTACCAGATGGGAATGCTGAAAAAAATGGAGTTTTCCGATGATTAATACCGCCATATATGCAGAGCTCGAAACCCTCACGGTTTCTGAAATCCTCGCCCGCTACCCGCTTGCCGCAGACTATCTCGCAAACATCCGGCTTGCAAACCTCGCAGCAGACAAAACCTTCGCAGAAGCCCTTTCCGACATCGAAGAAAGCGTCTTGGAAGAGTTCGGACTCGACCATGAGAGTACATTCATGAGCCTCTGTTCCTTCCTCTCCGCCTTCGCGGAAACCGACAAAGGACCGGCAGACCGCATAACAAGCCTCACCATCATCGGCGGGGTAAACAAATCGGGGGCTGCAGAACATGTCGAACTCACCATCAAAGCCGGAGAGATTGTAAGCATTGTCGGTCCTACCGGTTCAGGGAAGAGCAGGCTTTTAGGAGACATTGAATGTCTTGCCCAGAAAGACACGCCGACACAGCGGCAGGTTCTGGTAAATGGTGTCGTCCCGGATGAGGAATGGCGCTTTTCCACCGGCTCGAAGCTCGTTGCCCAGCTCTCGCAGAACATGAACTTCGTTATGGACTTAACCGTCTATGAGTTCCTGCTGATGCATGCAAGAAGCAGACTTGCCGCAGATGCGGACGCGGTTGTCAAAGAGTGTTTTGCCTGCGCAAACGACCTCGCGGGT
>JAFZFW010000084.1 GCA_017555685.1 Methanocorpusculum sp. | reverse complement strand
TCACCAGCGTTTCTGCGCCAAGCGCGTCAGCCGCTTTGGCTGATTCGGAGATGACAGCAAGCGAAGCCTGCCGCAGGCGTTCATTCGGCTCGGCGATGTTCCCGTCAGAGGTCGGCGTGTGCACGGAAAAGCGAAGGGAAAACGACTCGGCGGCTTCTGCATATTCCGGAAGCGAGTGACCGCAGGCTGACATAATCTCCACATATCCGGTTAGGGGCGCGAGCGCTTCGAGTGCACAGAAAAGCGGCTGCTTCATCAGACAGTTGGAAGATATGCCGAGTGTTTTCATTTCTCTGATATATATGGGACTTAGAAGTAATTAAATCGAGGTTTTTGAAAATCAAATTTTCAAAAATACTGTGCCTGACTGCCTATGGCTGTTATTTGGGTTTTAATCCTCATCGCCAATTAATATTATATGTATTAAACACAAACTATCTTGTATGAAACTGAGAGCAGCGTTTGTCAGCATCCTCCTGCTGACCCTTCTTCTCTTCTGCGGCGCTTCCGCAGGTGTTGTTATCACTGACGACTTAGGTGTAACGGTGGAGATTGCAGATTCTCCGCAAAGAATTGTATCCTTATCTCCGGCAAACACCGAGATTCTCTTTGCCTTAGGACTTGATGAGCGGATTGTCGGTGTTACCGAGTACTGTACCTATCCGGAAGCTGCCCTTTCCAGGGAAAAGGTTGGGGGATACTCTACCATCAATACGGAAAAGATTGCGGTACTGAATCCCGACCTTATTGTGGCAGCAGACGGCAACTCCGAGGAGACCATCGCTCACCTGCGTGAGCTTGGCTATGTGGTGATGACCGTAAATGCAGATACCATTGAGACAACTTTCAATGATATTCTGCTCATCGGAAAAGCAGCCGGTGTGGATGAAGAGGCCAAAGCGCTTGTGGATTCGATGAAGGCAGACCTTGCAGATATTGTGGAAAAGACCACCGGTCTTGAACAGCCGACAATTCTGCATTGTATGTGGACCGACCCGTTATATGTTTCCGGAAGCGGCACCTTCCAGGATGAGATGATTGCCGCAGCCGGCGGAAAGAACGCTGCTGCTGCAGAGGGAGGCTGGGTGGCTCTTACGATGGAAAAGTTCCTGACCATGAATCCGGATATCATTGTGGTTGATTCCGGTAACGGAATGGGCGTTGGAACGGATGATGCACTCAGGGACTTCTTCCTGGATGATCCGCGTATGCAGTCCTTATCTGCAGTACAGAATGAGCGCGTGTATGTAGTCAATGCAGACATCATCGACAGAGGCGGTCCGCGTATCGTTGAAGGCGTTGAAGCACTGGCAGAGATTGCACACCCGGATGTGTTTGGTGAGTACGGAGGAAACACCGGAACGGTAAAGTCTCCGGGATTCGGCATGCTTGCGGTTCTTGCAGGTCTCGGTGCTGTGCTTGTGCTGAGAAGAAAATAATCATTTTCCTTTTTTTCTGAAGTTTTTTCATCTCATGTGTCGGAGCGATTTTCCTACGCGAAAGCCACACGAAATCCACGCGAAAAACGCGAAACAAAACAAATGCGCGAAAGGTGGCGAAAGTCGCGAAAAGGGTATACGCGTTCAAAGCCTCCAATACATTTCGTTTGAAGAGGGCAGTGATTTTGAACGCGAATAGTTCTTTCGCGTTTTTCGTGTGGATTTCGTGTAAATTTCGCGTAGGAAAAACGCTCACTCGAAGTCCAACAATACACTGCCAAACAAAAGAAAAAAAGAATTACTGAGAGAACATCTCCGCATTCTTAAAACAGTGTGCCGCGCGTTCTTCCTGCTCCATAACCAGAAGGAGACGCCCTTTTCGTGCCCAGAAGTCTGCGTCGCAGGGAGTGATTTCGATGCCTCGCTCGAATGCCGAGAGCGCTTTTTTGTACTCTTCGACTGCCGCATAGGCAAGTCCTAAGTTCATCCAGTAGTCAGCGGCATCAGCGTTTAAGCGGACTGCCCGCTCGAAGGATGCGATTGCCCCCTCGCTGTCGCCGGCTCTGAAATGCACGACCCCTTTCCCGCACCAGATGGCAGCACATAAGGGGTCGAGTTCTGCTGCACGCCGCATATAGGGAATTGCTTCATCTGCTTTGTCCTGCTCACTCTTGGCAAGCCCTAACTCTGCATAATAGACTGCTTTGTAGGGGTTGAGTTCGAGCGCTTTCTGGAAGCAGAGCTCTGCCTGGCGGAAGTGTCCCATATCGCGTTCGGCTTCACCGCGGGAAAACCAGTATGCGTCGTCGGATGCAGCGTCGTCTGTCATGAAAAATAGGTGTTAGTTTTTGCCTAAGATGCGTGCGGCAAAGTGTCCGGCATTTTCTCCGCCGTCAACAGCCATACAGGCAACAGGCACTCCTTTTGGCATCTGCGCGATGGAAAGAAGTGCGTCAAGACCGCCTGCAATCTTTCCGGAAACCGGAACGCCGATAACCGGCTTCTTGGTTCTTGCGGCAACAACGCCCGGAAGGGCAGCAGACATACCGGCGATGCAGATGAAAATCTGTGCATCGGATGCCTTCACGTACTCATCGAGTGCTTCTGCATCACGGTGTGCGGAGAGGATTTTGACCTCATAGGAAATCTGGTATGATTCAAGAGCGGATACGGCCTTGTCAATGATGGCCTGATCAGATGCTGATCCAGCGATAACTGCAACTTCGGTCATATGAATGACTATAATTATGTTGGTTCACATATATGTAAACGACTAGTCATATGTATAATCAGACACTTCTCATGATGCCCGGACCTGTCCCCATGGCAGAATCTGTTCGCGGCGCAATGCTGAATCAGGCAATCAACCACAGAAGCAAGCAGCTTGGCGACTGCTACTCCGATATCGTCCGCATCTTACAGCCGGTCTTTGGAACTCAGAACGAGATTCTTGTTCTCTCCGGATCCGGAACCGCAGGACAGGAGGCTGCTATCGGCTCTTTTGCAAAGGGTAAGAAGGTTGCATCCTTAGTCAACGGTAAGTTTGGTGAGCGTCTCGGTTTAATCTCCCAGATTTACGGCGAGACCACCATGATTGAGTCTGAGTGGGGTCATGCATTAAACCTCGAAGCACTCGCAGAGTCTCTCGAAAACGGTGCAGAGGTTGTAACTCTCGTCCACAACGAGACATCTGCAGCTATCTTAAACCCGGCAGAAGAGGTTGGTAAGCTCTGTAAGAAGCACGATGCTCTGTTTATCCTTGATGGTATCACCTCTATCGGAGGGGATGTTGTCAAGGCTGACGAGTGGGGCGTTGATGTCGCTATCGTCGGCAGTCAGAAGTGTCTTGCAGCACCGGCAGGTCTTGCTGCAGTCTCTGTTTCCGAGAAGGCATGGGAAAGACTCTCCGAGAACAGACCGTTCTACCTTGATTTAAAGAAGGCAAAGAAGTCCGCAGATGCATCTCCGAAGGAGACTCCGACTACTCCGGCAGTCCCGCTCTTTATGGCAATGCGCGAGGCATGCCGCTTAATTGAAGAGGAAGGCATCGAGAACAGAATCGCCCGCCACAGAAAGCTTTCCGCCGCAGTCCGTGAGGCAGGAAAGGTCTGGGGTCTTGCACCGGTCCCGCAGGTTGACGCACTGCACTCTGCATCCAACACTGTCACTGGTTTCTTCTATCCGGAGGGAATCGAGGACTCTCAGATTCGCGGATTCTGTAAGAAGATGGGAATCGAGTTTGCCGGCGGTCAGGACAGATTCAAGGGCAAGATTTTCCGCGTCGGAAACATGGGTATCATCGACACCCCGG
This sequence comes from Methanocorpusculum sp., assembly GCA_017555685.1. Lineage (GTDB taxonomy): Archaea > Halobacteriota > Methanomicrobia > Methanomicrobiales > Methanocorpusculaceae > Methanocorpusculum. The sequence goes on along the minus strand of JAFZFW010000084.1, from coordinate 545 downwards.
AGATTCTCGCAACGGTCGCAACCATCCAGCTTGCATTCAAGAAGGCAGGATTCAAGCTCGGCGGAGACGGTTTAGAGGCCGCAGCAGAGATTCTCTCTGCATAACTTTTTTTTCACTTGCAGTTTTCTTTTCCTGCGGTTTCGGTTTTGTCTCGAAATTGAATTATTGAGGTGTTTGCGAGTTGCTGTGGACACATGAGGAATAAACACAGACCACGCAGACGCTCCCTTCGGTCGCAGCAACGCGTCGCTCTCGCCTGACGGCGAGCTGCACCCGCACGCCCTACGGTCGTGCTTCAGCTTCGAGCCTTCGGCTCTCGCTACCCGCAGCCGCGACTGAGCGTTGCTTTTTTATCTCTCTTATACTTGATTTTAGCGACCACAAAGCGGCTGCGGCAGCAGTTCGTGAGCGTCAGCGAACGAAAGCGACTGGTCGCGGCAGCCGAAGGCTGCGTCTGCGTGGTCTGCGTTTTTTACCACATGCGTCCAGAAGTGATTCGCAAACACCTCAATTATTCAACCCAGAAGTAAGAGGGATACGCGCGC
>JAFZFW010000083.1 GCA_017555685.1 Methanocorpusculum sp. | reverse complement strand
GGCGACTACAGAATCATCGAAGTCAACCCGAGAGTGTCCCGTTCTTCCGCTCTCGCATCCAAAGCAACCGGATACCCGATTGCCCGTGTTGCCGCAAAAATCGCCATCGGTCTGCGCTTAGACGAGATTGACAACTCCGTTACCGGCTGCACCCCTGCCTGCTTCGAGCCTGCCGTAGACTACGTCGTCGTTAAAGTCGCCCGCTGGCCGTTTGACAAATTCAAGACCGCCGACCGTACCTTAACCACCGCCATGAAGAGTACGGGCGAAGTAATGGCCATCGGCAGAACCGTCGAGGAAGGATTCAAGAAGGCTCTTCGCTCCCTCGACACCGACATCACCCCGCACACCGACATCAACGAGATCAAGATGATTCTCTCCCGCCCGACCGACGAGAGATTCCCGACCCTCTTCGATGCATTCAGAATCGGCATGAGCATCGACGATGTCTACGCATTAACCCAGATTGAGCCGTTCTTCCTCGAGAAGATTAGAAACATCGTCCAGATGGAAAACGACCTCAAAACCCATCCAACCGATGAACTCGTCCTCAGCGCCAAGAAGTTCGGCTTCTCCACCTCCGAGATTCACGAACTCACCGGCTGGAACATCTACCGCGTCGAAAGCTTAGTCGGCCTTCCAACCTACAAGATGGTCGACACCTGTTCCGCAGAATTCCCGGCAAAGACTCCGTACTACTACTCCACCTGGGAAGACGAATGCGAACTGACCGTCTCCGACAAGAAGAAGGTCTTAATCCTTGGTTCCGGTGCAATCCGCATCGGTCAGGGTATCGAGTTCGACTACTGTACCGTGCATGCCGTTCAGTCCATGCGGGAAGAAGGAATCGAGGTCCACATCGTCAACAACAACCCGGAGACCGTCTCCACCGACTTTGACACCTCCGACCGCCTCTACTTCGAGCCGATGCAGCTTGAAGATGTCGTCCACATCTTACGTAAAGGCGACTACGACGGTGTCATCGTCCAGTTCGGCGGTCAGAACTCCGTCAACCTGGCAATCCCGATTCAGGAAGAGCTCAAGCACTTCAACTTAAAGACCAAAGTCTTAGGAACCGCTCCGGACAACATGGACATCGCCGAAGACAGAAACCGCTTCAGCGTTCTCTTAGAAAAAGACGGCATCCCGTCTCCGGCAAACGGCTCTGCATACTCCGAGAAGGAAGCATACGATATCGCTGCAAAGATTGGCTACCCGGTCTTAGTCCGCCCGAGTTACGTCCTTGGAGGTCGCGCTATGGAGTTAGTTCACGACGAACTCCAGCTCCAGACCTACATCAAAGAAGCGGTCCGTGTCTCCAACACCCACCCGGTCTTAATCGACCGCTACCTCGACAACGCAACCGAGCTTGACGTCGATGCAGTCTGCGACGGTGAGCAGGTCTTAATCGGCGGTGTTATGGAACACATCGAGGAAGCCGGTGTCCACTCCGGTGACTCCGCCTGTGTCCTCCCGACGCAGACCTTAACCCCGGAGCAGGTCGAGCAGGTCAAAGAGTACACCAGAAAGATTGCCCTTTCCTTAAACGTCATCGGTTTAATCAACATCCAGTACGCACTCCACGACGGAACCATCTACGTCCTCGAGGCAAATCCGCGTGCCAGCAGAACCGTCCCGTTCGTCTCCAAAGCAACCGGACTCCCGCTCGCAAAGATTGCAGCGAAAGTCATGCTCGGAAAGAAGCTTTCCGAGCTCGGCTATCAGGAGAAGGAGATCAAGCACGTTGCTGTCAAGGAAGTTCTCCTTCCGTTCTCCAAGCTGCCGGGTGTTGACCCGATCTTAGGCCCGGAGATGAAGAGTACCGGTGAAGTTATCGGTATTGACTACGATTTCGGCCGTGCATTCTACAAGGCATCCCAGGCTGCAGACAACACTCTCCCGCTTGCCGGAAACATCTTCATCTCGGTCACTGACTCCCAGAAGCCGGAGATTCTCCCGATTGCAAAGAAGCTCTATGACCTTGGATTCACTCTCTACGGAACTGACGGTACGGTCAGATACATGGAGAGCCACGGTGTTCCGATGTCTCTGGTTCGCAAAGTGCAGGAAGGCTCGCCAAACATCATTGACATGATTCGCGGCGCTGATGTTGATTTAGTCATCAACACTCCAGGCGACAAACACGCCAGAGCCGACCACTTCCAGATGATGCGGGCAACCATCGACTACTCGATTCCATACGTTACCACCATCTTTGGTGCAGAGGCTGCCGCCCTTGCCATTGAAGCAATGAAGAAGGAATCGATTACCATCGAGCCGCTGTCCCACTATCACTCGGCATAAGGTAAATACCGTCCCATCCGGGACCGCTCACTTTTTTTATCATTTCAAAATAGCTCAATAATATTGTCTATTGCGAAACTGACTCATATCCTGTCGAATACAAAATGTTTATCATTTGCCGGAGCTAATACCATCATATGAAAGTTGCAGTAACTACCTATAACGGAGAAATCTTCCAGCACTTCGGTACCTGCCCGGAGTTTACTGTATACACTATTGAGAATGGGGAAATCACCGCAGAAAAATTCAGCAACACCGGAAGCGGACACGGTGCTCTCCTGCAGGTTCTCTTAGACCATTCTGTTGATGCTCTTATCTGCGGAGGGATTGGCGGAGGGGCAAGAAACGGCCTTGCCCAGCTTGGTATCGAACTCTATCCGGGAGTTTCCGGAAACGCTGATGAAGCTGTTCTCGCATTTGCTGCCGGCACGCTTTCCTACAACCCGAATACGGTCTGCGGTCACCACGAACACGGCGAAGGACATTCCTGCGCTCATCACTGCCAGCACTAAATGAAGGTCTGTATTGTTGGAGGTGTTGCAGGCGGAGCAACTGCTGCTGCACGGCTCCGCAGACTTAGTGAAGATGTGGAGATTATCATTTTTGAGCGGACAGCTCATGTCTCCTATGCAAACTGCGGGCTTCCATACTACATCGGCGGTGAGATTGCTGAGCAGGAAACGCTTACACTCCAGACTCCGGAGAGTTTCCGGCAGAAGTTTGCTATTGACGTCCGAACCCTCTCAGAAGTTACCGGGATTCATCCGGCAGAGAAAACCATAATGGTACATAATCTC
>JAFZFW010000082.1 GCA_017555685.1 Methanocorpusculum sp. | reverse complement strand
GTGGAGGTTGTCATACCCTCTCGAATAGAGCAGGTCAAAGTACGTTCCTTCAAACTCCCCGCGGTTGAACTTTCTGGATTCGTGGAGAACAAAGTCATCGAAGCTGATATCCGGTTGGCGCTTCTTATAGACCTTCTGCCACATCTCCTCGCTCATAGACGGGATTTTCCCGTCTGCTACCGCCTTCATTAACTGTTCGCGGGCAGTAAACCATGCAGAGCCGTAGACAACCATATCAATATCAGACGTACCGCACTCAAGACCGGCGACCAGAGATCCGGTACAGCCGTACGTTCCTGCCGGAAGGTCAAAGTGCGAGAAAAGGCGGGCTACCCGCGGGTCGCGCTCGGCGATAAAGGGCGCCTGCTCTTCGGGCTTTAACACCTTCACGATATCGGAAAGCGGCACGCGGTGCACTAAATCAAGATACTCAGGCTTATGCTCCTTTACCCATGCGAAGGCATCCGCAAAATCATACTTCTTATAGCGCACGCCCCATGGAGACAGGCGGTCACCGTCTTCGGTCGGCACATAGCGGAGAACACACTCCGCACGCTCTTCATTCTCATAGCCGGAGACTGCATACAGACAGCCGTCTTCGGTCATCACGAAATCCCGCAGGCGAATCGGTTTCATACGTGAAAAATAATTGGTACGGCAAAGCAATAAAATGCTTCGCTGAGTGGCTGAAACCACATATTAATAATTGTGTGCGGTAAATACAAACACATGGATTCCGCGGCTCCAACTCAAAAAGCGCTGAAGCTGATTATTCTCTCGTCAGCTCTTGCCGCATTTATGTCATCTCTGGACGGGACAATTGTAAACATTGCTCTTCCGACAATTTCTGATATCTTTAATCTGCCAAGCTCATCTGTTGCCTGGGTTTCTACCATTTACCTCTTAGTCATGGCCGGCTCACTGCTGGTCGTTGGAAAACTCACGGATATCATCGGATACCGGAAAATCTTCCTGACCGGTTTTGTCCTCTTTACCTTCGGTTCGTTTGCCTGTGGATTCTTCCCGGAACTGACCGGATCATTTGGTACGCTTCTTGCCGCAAGAGTACTGCAGGCTTTGGGCGGAGTAATGATGACCGTGATTGCCCCGGCCATGCTTTCCCGTTACATGCCGGGCGCTGCCCGCGCAAAAGGGATGGCAGTAGTCGTCCTCTTTGCCTCCCTCGGCATGGCTCTCGGACCAACCCTCGGCGGTCTGTTAACCGAGTATCTTTCCTGGAACTGGATCTTCTACATCAACGTCCCGGTCGGTATAGCCTCACTGATTCTGGGAATCTTTGTCCTCCCGAAGGATGAAAAGACACCGTTTACCCTCAAAGGATTCGACGGGGCAGGGGCCGTTCTCATCTTCGTCGGTCTTGCATCTCTTCTCTATGCCTTCTCCGAAGGATACAAACTCGGCTGGACATCTGTTCCTGTCATCTTCTGCATTGTCCTTGCAATCTTCTGCATCGCGGCATTTATCATCTGCGAGAGAAAGGTCAAATCCCCGATTCTCGATCTGAATCTGTTTAAGAATCCCTCCTTCCTGCTGATGAATGTGGTACTGTGTCTGATGTACTTCACGCTTGCCGGTGCACAGTATCTGCTGCCGTTCTATCTGCAGCTGATAAAGCAGCTTTCCACCTTTGAGTCCGGTCTGGTTCTAACGATTATGTCGCTTGGCATGATGATTTCCGGAATTTTATCCGGGCAGATTTATGCGAAGATGCTGGGGAAAATCAAAGTGCTGATCTTAATCGGAGTCGCTTCACTGGGTCTTGGATACTTCTTCCTCTCAAAAATCAGCCCGGTCACCGGGCTTGGCATTGTTGTCTTCGGCTTAGCCCTGATCGGATTTGGTGTCGGCCTTACCACGACCACCGCTTCAACTCTTCTGTTAGGCTCGGTCAAACCGGAGAAGAACGGCATGGTCTCCAGTATTACAAGCCTTGAACGCTTCGCCCCGATGACGATTGGTATCGCCTTCTTTAACATGCTCTTAATCGCCGGCGTAAAAGAGATTGCAAAACACACAGATATCACCACGCGTCCGATGCAGGACGTTGCAGCCGGTATCCTCTCTGCCGGATTCGACTTATGTTTCTTTGTCTCGGTCGGCATCGCTCTGGGAGCCTTTGTACTCTGCCTGTTCTTCCGCGAAAAGCGGTTAAAAGAGGCATAATCTATTTTTAAAAAAGAATTATTTTTCCGGATGCTTCTCCCGGTATGAGGCTTCAGGCCCCATAGCCAGGAGTTCATCTAAGGTATTGACATTTCTAAACGTCTCAAGCTCCGGATCAATCTCGCGGAACTCTTCAGGAGAGACGCGTTTGGTATTGAGCGCGTGAATCATCGCATGAAGCGATGCATCGGTATGGGTTTTCAGATACTCCTTAACTGCTGATACACGGTAGACAGCATGGAGCGGCTCCATATTGGAGTTCTCCCACTCAGGAATAATCGCATCATACTCTCCGATATTGTCAAAGAGGTAGGAGACGATTGGCTTGTGGATTGTCGGCATGTCGCAGGCGGCGATAAAGACCGTCTCGCCTTTTACCTCCTCAATACCTGAGGCAATTCCGCCAATCGGACCAAGACCCGGCTCTTTGTCCCAGGTACAGCGGACAAGATCCGGGAGGCCTGCGAAGTGTGCTGTCTGCTTCTCGTTTTTGGCAACGATTACAATCTCATCAGCGATTCCTGAAAACGTCATCACCAGACGGGAAATAAACGAACAGCCTTTGTACGAGAAGAAATACTTCTCCCGGCCGTTTGCACGCTTTGCTTCTCCGCCTGCCAGAATCATCGCGGATCTTACCGGCATTTGAGTCCCTCCTTAAAGTGCGTGAGATTGACGATGGTCTCGTTGACCGGGGTTTCAATTCCATGCTTCTTTCCAAGCTGAACCACCGCACCGTTGATGAAATCAACCTCGGTCAGGCGTTTTGCTGCGATATCCTGGTACATAGAGCTGTAGTGAGCGGCAGTCGGGGGAATCTTCTGATTCTTCAGGAATGCGAGATATTCATCTGCCGTCTTTTGCGGAAGCACGACTCCTTCGGCGGCAGAGACCGCAAATGCCTCACGGACAATGCCTTCAATAATGTGCCATGCCGGCTCCTGCAGAAGCTCTCCGTATGGACACTCCATAACCGCACCAAGCGGATTTAAGGAACAGCTGTAAAACGCCTTTCCCCAGACCGTGCCGCGGATATTCTCTGACGAAAGGGAACGCATACCGCAGGTATTGAATAGAGCGGTTAATGCCTCAACCCTCTCATCAACACCGGCAGGGAATCTGCCAAACACCGTCTCTCCGCCGTCGACAGAGACATGAACCTCACTGTCCGAGACCCACTCAAAGCCGGTGATAATCATCGCCCCGATAACATTATTGGTATATTCTGCGATAATCTCCTCGTTTCCGATTCCATTCTGGAGACTCACCACCTCTGCATCACCGAAGATGTCTGCATACTCCTCGCAGATACCGCGGGTGGCAGCAGACTTCGTGGAGATAATAATATAGTCCCACGGGCCCGCCGGCGGTTTGGTACCAACAGAGAGGGCAAAGTTCTTCTCCCCCCAGATTCCCGTCATCGTAAAGCCGTTTTCGGATATTGCAGAAACACAGCGCTCTCTGCATACGGCAAACACCTCAGCGTGCTCTGAGAGTTTTGCCGCCACAGTCAGGCCGACTGCTCCTGCTCCAAGTACTAAGATTCGCATTCTTCTGTATAATTACGCCGTTCAATACAATAAAAGAAGTGATTGGTATTCACGGAAATCAGCGCACGAATGATAATTTTTCCAACCAGAATTATACAATAAATTATATTCCGCGACGTATTGGATTCATACAAGGATTCAGAATATACATCTCGTCAGAATAGTTTATATGACAATCTGACATACAATACAAGTATGCAGAAAAAGCATCTTGTCTTTGCCGCAGCAGTACTTCTCTGTGCCGCCGTCATCTTCTCTGCAGGATGTGTGGACAACGGAAGTTCCGGTGCGAAAGTCGAAATCCTGTATGCCGGCGTTGGAAATATGCCGCAGCTTTTAGAATCCGGGGCTGTTGATGCAGCAATTGCCTGGCAGCCGTTCGTTGCAGTAATGGAAGAAGGACAGATTGGAAAAGTTGTCTCCTACTCTGAAGACCTTCCGCCAAACGGCAAATGGGAAGGACACACCTGCTGTGTGTTCGGCGCAAACTCCTATGCTTTAGCAAACCCGGAGATTGCCGCAGATTTAACTGCGCTGATGACACTTGGAAATGCGTACATCACAGAAAACCCGGAGAAGGCATCTGTCCTTATCGCTGACTGGCTCTTTGCAAGCCAGGACTTAACCTATGGAGGCGTTACCGTCAACTCTGTCGATGTCATGAAGGCATCCATCCCGACGATTGCATTCTCCACTGAAGTCACCGATGCATGGATTAAGAGCAACGAAGACTTCGTCCAGTCCCAGCGTGACTTAGGCTTAGTTACCGGAAAGCTCGCAAAAACCAACAGCGAAGAGACTCAGGCACTGCTCTTCGACTTCACTGCATATGATGCAGCACAGGAGATCCTCGAGTCCGGTAAGTTCTTAGATCCGAAGACCTCTGTCAAGGAAATCTCCATCGGATACTTAGCATCTGACCACGACGGTCCGCTCTTCGTCCTCTTAAAGGACTGGCAGTTCTTCAAAGAGAACTACAACGCATACTTAAAGCCGGTCACCGAGAAGGTTGGAAAGATTGACAAAGCAGAACTCTACGTCAACGGAAAGAAGGTCTGTGACGTCAAACTCATCGAAGGCAGTGCAGGTCCGCAGCTCATGACTCTCCTGCAGCAGAACCAGATTCAGTATGCAGTTGCCGGAACTCCGCCGTTTGTCTCTGCAGTCGACAAATCCACCAGTGCTGTTGACATCAAGATCTTAGCACCGATTATGATGAACGGTTCCGGACTGGTCGTCTCTGAAGACTCTCCGGCAGACAACTGGGCCGAGTTTGTTGCATGGATTAAAGAGCGCAGTGCAGAAGGCAAGAACGTCGTAATTGCCGACCCGCAGCTCGGTTCTATCCAGGATGTTCAGCTCAAAGCTGCTCTTGACTCCGCAGGAATTGGTTACACAACCAAATCCGCCTAACTTTTTTTCCTGTGTGTTTTCCGTATGTTTGATTAAGGCTGACAACCCCTTAATATAGTAGAAATGAAATGGTATACGAAGCTCATTCTGCCGGTAGCCGCCGTGCTCATCTGGGAGATTGCAGCGATTCTGGTAAATAATCCCTATATCCTGCCGCGGGTAGAAGAAGTATTCGCGGTTTTTCTGACACCATTTGCTGATATTTACGGAAGCGGAAGCCTGGTCAGCAATGCAGTCGTCAGTATTACCCGTGTGGTAACCGGTTTTGTAATCGCGTGTGTGATTGCTGTGCCGCTTGGAATTATTCTCGGACGCTACCCGGTTCTGGAAAACTTCTGTGACGGATTAATTCAGATTCTCCGCCCGATTCCGCCAATGGCATGGGTTCCGCTTTCCCTTGCCTGGTTTGGTATCGGCATGACGTCGATTGTATTCATTATCGTTATCGGTTGTTTCTTCCCGATTCTGGTAAATACCATTGACGGTGTATCCCGTGTAAAGAAGAGCTGGCTTGAGACCGCAAAAATCTATCAGGCAAACGACCGTCAGGTTTTATCAAAGGTTCTCCTGCCGGCAGCAGGCCCTGCCATCTGTAACGGTCTGCGTCTTGGATTCGGTATTGCCTGGATGAGTGTGGTCGCAGCAGAAATGATGCCCGGAGCCTCTTCCGGTCTTGGATATCTGATTATGTACACCTACAACTTCGGACAGGTCCATATCATTATCGCAGGAATGATCGCAATCGGAATCATCGGAATCGCCGCAGATCAGCTGTTCCGCATTGTGCAGAAGAAGAAGTTTGCATGGGAGGCACTCGACAAATGACCGAGACTGACTGGGACAAAGTATGGGTGAAGGTTGAACATGCGACAAAGCAGTTCTTCACCAAGAAAGGAACCGTGACCGCACTTGAGGATGTGAATCTGGAAGTCCACGACGGTGAGTTTGTGTGTCTGCTGGGTCCTTCCGGATGCGGTAAGACAACGCTTCTTCGTATGATCGGCGGTCTTGATGCGCCGACAGCAGGAACTGTGGAGATTGACGGGGAAATCGTCGACAAGCCGTCTCCGATGATGACCATGGTTTTCCAGGAGTACTCGCTCTTCCCGTGGAGAACGATTGCAGAAAACGTCGGCTTCGGTCTTGAGATGATGAAGGTCGAAAAGAGCAAGCGCGAAGAGGGTGTAAAGAAGTATCTGGAGCTTGTCGGTCTCCAGGACTTTGGAAACAGTTACCCCTATGAGCTCTCCGGCGGTATGCGCCAGCGCGCGGCTGTTGCCAGAGCTCTGGCAAGTGAGCCGGCTGTTATGCTTATGGATGAGCCGTTTGGCGCGCTTGATGCCCAGACCAGAAACAAGATGCAAAGAGAGCTTCTGGAAATCTGGGAAAAGACGAAGAAGACAATCCTCTTTGTCACGCACAGCGTCGATGAGGCTGTCTTCCTCGCAGACAAAATCGTGATTTTAACGCCGAGACCAGGCAGAATTCACGAGATTTACGAAAATCCGATGCCGCGTCCGCGCGACAGAACCAGTGTTGAGTTCGCTTCCCTCCGCAAAAAAGTTCTGCAGGTTATCGAGGAACTTGAGCAGGAGAATGCGAACCTTTAATATGATACTCGTCTAACATAGTTAGCACATTTAGAGAGCTAGGAGGATACTAAAAATGGTAAGAAAGCCAGCAAAGATGTACCGCAACCTTGCCAAGAAGGCATACTGCCG